>NZ_CEXLVS010000282.1:0-4918 GCF_982684285.1 Salinicola sp.
ACTCTGATGCGCCCCAGAGGCAGATGATGGCCGCCGGAGACGAGCCGTCGCTCGAGCCTGTCGATCCGACGGCAGGCATCGCCGAGATGCGGCCGCCCCGCCAACACGCCGCCCGTGGCCTGCAACAGCAATACCGGCGCCCGGATCGCGGCCACCGTCTCCAGCATCTGGTCCGGCGTCCAGCGCAGCAGCGACGGCCAGGTCAGGCGCCGGTCGGTGCGCCAGCGATAGCGCCCATCCTACCCTCTAGCCAGGTTCCGCTCGACGATGGGCCGCGCGGTATCCGCATCGATCGGGGTGACCCCGCCACGAACCCGCGCCGCGACGGCGTCGTCCACGCTCGGGTAGTCGCCGGCACTGCCGCGTCGCCGCTCCCGTGCCCCCAGGGCCGCCTGCAGCTGTACCACCGTCTCGGCCGGTTCGTTGGTGGTCGAGGCGAGCCCGTCGATCAGCGCCAGCCGCTCCACTCGCGCCGGCATCGCCGCGGCGATCAGGCTGGCGACGCCCGCGCCCATCGAGTGACCGACCAGCGTCGCGGCGCGCAGGTTCAACCCGTCCAGCGCCTCGAGTACGTCGGGGACGTAGCCCCACAGCGGATAGTCGGCGCGTTCGCCGCGGTGCGGCGAATGACCATGCCCCGGCAAGTCCAGCGCTACCAGGCGAATGCCCAGCTCGGCGACCAGCGCTGGCGCCAGCCGAGCGAAGGACGCGGCATTGTCGAGCCAGCCGTGCAGGGCCACCCAGGCCGGCGCGGCCTCGTCGCCCCAGCTCAATGCCGCCAGCCGCCCTTCTCCCAGTACCGTCTCCGTTGGTCTCACGCGGTCTCTCCCAGCATCTCGTCGATGGCCCCGACGATGGCCTCGCGGGTGGCTTCCGGTTGTTCGAACGGGAACATGTGTCCCCCGGGTACGCAGCGAAGTCGAATGCCCAGCCGCTCGAGCGAGCGCCGGCGACCGGGCGTCAACAGGTCCGACGCCTCGCCGGCGATCACCGTCAGCGGCACCTCGAGCTTGCGCAGCACCGACGCCAGGTGATCCGGCAGGTGGCGAAACACCGCCGCTTCGGTTCGGGGCGCATAGCGCAGCCTGGTGGCACCACTGTCATCGTCGATCGTGGTCGCCCCGGTGACGTAGTCGCTCATGGCGGTCTCGGTGAAGCGCTGAAACAGCGAGCGGCGACGCAACGCCGCGGCCATGGCGTCGCGGCTGGGCCAGGTCGCGCGACGTTTCAGCGTCTTGCCAGCCGGTGTCACCCGATCGACGAACCCTGTCAGCTTGGCGGCCTTCAACATCCAGGCATCACGCCCGAGCAGCAACGGGGGGTCCAGTGCCACCACGGCCCGGAAGCGTTGCGGCTCCTTGGCCGCCGCCATGATCGACAACACCCCGCCCATGGAGTGGCCCACGGCCACGACCGGCGCTGCCAGCGGCGCGGTCGCAAAGAGATACTCTTCGCGAAGCGCCAGCCAGTTGCGTCCGACCGGATAGCGGGGGTCGTGGGCCAGACGATCCAGCGGGTGCAGTTCGAAACGGCCCGCCAACGGCGACAGCAACGTCCGGTAACTGGCGCCGGTGAAGCCGTTGGCGTGGGCGAAGACCAGTGGATAAGGCAGCATCGACATCCGAATTCCCTTAGACTATCGGCTATACATTTTTACCGCTTCACCTTGCCGACGCTATCGTCGACACGCTCGCCGAACGCGCGTTCGAAGCGTTTGCCAAAAAGGATTGTACTGTGTCTCGCAAAGGATCCCATCGCGATACTCGCCTGCGTAACCGATTATTCTGGGCCCTGCTGATCGCAGCGCTGATCGTCGGCTTCTGGCTGGTACGCGGCGGAGAGTGACCGATGGGGCTGCTGGCCGCCTTTACCCATACGCTGGAGATCACGCTTCCCGTCTTCCTGATGGTCTTCCTGGGCCTCGGTCTCAAGCGCATCGGCTGGATCGACGCCCACTTCATCACCACGGCCTCGATGCTGGTGTTCAAGGTCACCATGCCGGCACTGCTGTTCCTCAGCATCGTCAAGGCCGACCTGAGCCGTGCACTGCAACCGGACCTGATCGGCTACTTCATCGGCTACACCGTGGTCAGCTTCTTTCTCGCCTGGGCCTGGGCGATCTGGCGACACCCGCGGATAGAGCGCGGCATCTTCACCCAGGGCGCGTTCCGGGCCAACAACGGTATCGTCGGACTGGCGCTGGCAGCCGGCCAATACGGCGACTACGGCCTCTCCGTCGGTGGCGTGCTGGCCGGTGCCGTCATCGTCATCTACAACGTCTTCTCGGTCTTCATCCTCTCGCTCTACAGCGACCAGGTGGCCACCGACTTCCGCAGTCTGGCCAGGAACCTGGCCAAGAACCCCCTGATCCTGAGCGTGGTCTTCGCCATCCCGGTGGCACTGTCGGGCATCGAGCTGCCCGGCTGGGCCATGACCTCGGGCGGCTATCTCGCCGGCATGTCGCTGCCGCTGGGGTTGATCTGCATCGGCGGCACGCTTTCGATCAGCGCGTTCAAGCGCAGCAGCAGCATCGCTCTCGATGCCAGCCTGTGGAAGCTGGTCTGGGTTCCGCTGCTCGGCATTCTCGGGGCTCTCGCCATGGGCATCCAGGGACCCGCCCTGGGGATTCTGTTCCTCTACCTGGGCTGCCCCGGGGCGGCGGCCAGTTTCGTCATGGCCAAGGCATTCAAGGCCAACGACAAGCTGGCGGCCAACATCATCGTCATCACCACTTTCGCCTCCATGTTCACCTTGAGTCTGGGGCTCTTCCTGCTGAAGTGGCTGGCGCTGATATAGCCGCCAACCACCGTTCACCGAAAGAAACGGGCCGCTCTCTCGAGCGGCCCGTTTCACGGTCGTGGCAGGGATCGGCGTCCGGGCCGACGGTTCAGCCTTCGCGCTCGCCATCCAGCAGTCGGCGCAGCTTCAGCGGATTGCCCTCGCGAACGGCTTCCGGCAACAGCGCATCCGGCAGATCCTGGTAGCAGACCGGCCGCAGGAAGCGGAAGATCGCCGCCGTGCCGACGGAGGTGGAGCGCGCATCGGAGGTGGCCGGGAATGGGCCGCCGTGGACCATGGCGTGGCACACCTCGACGCCGGTCGGCCAGCCGTTGGCCATGATGCGCCCGGCCTTGCGCTCCAGGATCGGCAACAGCGTCCTGGCGGCTTCGAGATCGCCATCGTCCATCTGCAGGGTCGCCGTCAGTTGGCCTTCCAGCGCCTCGGCCACACGCTTGACCTCGGCGGCGTCACGGCACGCGACGATCAGCGACGAGGCCCCGAAGATCTCCGCCTGGAGCGATTCATCGGCGATCACGTCCTCGCCAGCGGCCACGAACAGTCCGCTCCGGCACTGGTTGGGGCCGTCGCCCTGCTGCCCCCGCGCGACCTCTCTCACCTTGGCATTCGCGGCCAGCGCACTGACACCGTGGTCGTAGGCATCGTGGATGCCCGGCGTCAGCATCGTCTGGGCGGCGCTGGCCTCGACCGCTTGCGCGGCGGCGTCGACGAACGCATCGAGATCCGGCCCTTCGATCGCGATCACCAGCCCCGGATTGGTGCAGAACTGCCCGGCCCCCATGTTGAGGGACCCAACGAACGCTTCGCCCAGCGCCTTGCCACGCGCCCTGAGCGCCGCCGGCATCAGGAAAACCGGGTTGATGCTGCTCATCTCGGCATAGAAGGGAATCGGCTCCGGACGGCTCTGGGCGATATCCAGCAGCGCCAGCCCGCCCTTGCGCGACCCCGTGAAGCCGCCGGCCTTGATCCGCGGATCGGCGACCAGGGCCTGGCCGACCTCGAAGCTGGCGTCGTGCAGCATCGAGAAGACTCCCTCCGGCAGCCCGCACTGCTTGACGGCCGCTTGCACCGCGCGTCCGACCAGTTCGCAGGTGCCGGGATGCGCCGGATGCGCCTTGACCACCACGGGACAGCCCGCGGCCAGCGCCGAAGCGGTATCCCCGCCGGCCACGGAAAACGCCAGCGGAAAGTTGCTGGCACCGAAGACCGCCACCGGGCCCAGGGCGATGTGACGCTGACGCAGATCGACCCGCGGCATCGGCTGACGATCCGGCAAGGCCGGGTCGACCCGCACGTCCAGCCATTCGCCGGCCCGCACGGTCTTGGCGAACAGCCGGAGCTGGCCGCAGGTGCGCCCCCGCTCGCCCTGAATTCGCCCCTGCGGCAGGCCGGTCTCGGCCACCGCACGCTCGATCAGGGCGTCGCCGAGCGCTTCGATCTGGTCGGCGATCGTCTCGAGAAAGTCGGCGCGAGCCTCGAGCGAGGACTCACGGTAGCTGTCGAAGGCCGACCAGGCCAGCTCGCAGGCCCGCGAAACGTCCTCCGCCGTTCCCCCGTGGAACTCGGTCGGCAGCCGTTCCCCGGTTGCCGGATTGATCGCCACGATCGGATCGCGACCGCCTTTGACGGCCTGCTGCCCGATCAATAATTCGCCAGTCAGATTCACGTTGCCTCCTGGATAGCGCTTGAATGTCCGGACGCCGGCGCCAACACGACGCCTCCACCCTCCTGGCGAGGGCGGTAGACGCGAAAGGACTGCGGTTGGCCGGCCCGAACGTCGGTCCGGGCCGGTGGGCGTCACGCTTGGGAATGATCCTGATACGCGGCGTAGTTGTCGTACGCCCGCTGAAGATGACGATACATGGCGTTGCGCGCGGCTTCCGCCTCGCCCGAGACGATGGCCTGCAGGACCTCGGCGTGCTCACGGGCAACTCTTTCAAGATAGTAAGATACGGCTTCGGGGTCGAGTTCCACGGACAAGAGTTTCGTACGCGGGATGGCGCCCTCGTGCAGTTGGTCGTACAGCGACACGAAAAACGGGTTGTGGGTGGCCTCGACCACCGCCCGGTGGAACACGTAGTCTTCGTGGCGCGCCTGACTGTCGGTCTTGCAGGCGGCC
>NZ_CEXLVS010000283.1:0-4854 GCF_982684285.1 Salinicola sp.
CGGCCGAAAGGGTCAAGCTGATGGAGAGAATGAGCCGATTCGCTCCCTGCGAATTTTATCACGACTTCATGAAGACACTGCTGGCGGGGTGAGGTCGTCCGGTCCGCGAACCACTGCCGGGATGTCTGGGTTCAGGCCACAAAAAAAGCACCCGTCAGGGTGCTTTTTGCTGTTTGGTGGAGGCGGGGGGAATTGAACCCCCGTCCGCCGGCACTCGCCCATCAGCTCTACATGCTTAGTTCCGTCTTTTGATTTAACGCAGTGCACTCCGACGGGCAGGATGGCACCTTGCGATCTCTCTAAGGTTTAACGAATGTCAGGAGAGCGCTGACATCCGCGGTCCCATCAGCTTTAGCTCATATCCCCGCCGCGATGAATGGGCACATCGCTTTGGGGCCAGGCTAACAACTAGCAGTTTTTACGCTGCCAGCGCGCCTTGAGCGTAGTTTTCGTCGTTTGCGACTATTCAATTGCAACGTTGGATTTACGAGATACGTTACACTCTCGGCATGCACCTCAGGGATTGTCACCGGCGTCGAAGCCATGTCGCCCCCGTACAACCCGTTCATTCTATCAGATGGTGACGAGCCCACGCCATATCAAGTGCCGACTCAAGCATTTAGCGCCGCCTCAGGCATGATCCCTCATGACCCGGGCCTTCTCGCGATTCCAGTCGCGCTCTTTCTCGGTGGCGCGCTTGTCGTGCAGTTGCTTGCCACGCACCAAGGCCAGCTCGCACTTGACCAGGTTCTGCTTCCAGTAGAGCTTGAGCGGCACACAGGTGTGCCCCTTCTCCTGCGTCCTGGAGAAGATCCTGGCGATCTCCTTGCGATGCAGCAGCAGCTTGCGCGTCCGGGTCGGGTCCGCGAGCACGTGGGTGCTGGCCGTATTGAGCGGCATGATATGACTACCCAGCAGCCACGCCTCGCCGTTCTTGACCAGGATATAGGTGTCGGTCAGCTGAGCCTTGCCTGCGCGAAGACTCTTGACCTCCCAGCCGGCCAGCGACAGGCCTGCCTCGAAGGTCTCGTCGATATGATATTCGAACCGAGCCTTCTTGTTCTGGGCGATCGTGTTGCTGCTAGGCGCGTTGCCTTTTTTCTTACCCATGACACCTCTTTGCGGCGTTATCCGGTATGCCCCACTGCCAATGCATTCGATGACCTGCGCGCCGTGCGCTATGGTCGTCACGCCATGCGTCGAGGGAGCGCGTTGGCGAAGCATCGTGTGAAGCCTGGTTATGAGGGCAGCCGTGATACCATTCAAGCCATCTAAACGGAGCCCCATGATACGCATGTCGGGGCGATAAATCAGCGGAGACCCCTATGCCCAGCGTGAATCGGTCTGCATTCGTTCGGCATACACCGGAGCAGATGTTTGAACTGGTCAATGATTTCGAGCGTTACCCCGAATTCCTACCCGGATGTCGGCGGGCCAGCGTCGTCGAGCAGGGAGACGGCTATCTGATTGGCCGAATGACGTTGGCCAAGGGCGGCGTGGAGCAGAGCGTGACCACACGCAACGATCTCGAACGTCCCGAACGCATCGACCTTTCGCTCGTCGACGGCCCCTTCAAGCGGCTGAGCGGACAGTGGCATTTTCGAGCGATGGGCGAAGACGCCTGCAAGATCGAGCTCGAGATGAGCTTCGAGTTCAGCAACCGCCTGCTGGGCATGGCGTTCGGCCGGCTGTTCCAGCAGGTGGCGGGCCAGTTGGTCGACGCCTTCACGCGCCGCGCCGATCAGGTCTACGGACGCTAGCAGGTATGCCGATGGAGTCCATCGAAGTCGCCTTCGCGACCCCCGAACACCAGACGATCGTGCGCTTGACACTCGAGCCCGGCATCGATGCCAGGCGGGCGGTCATGCTGGCCGACCTGCCGAGCCGGCATCCGGCATGGAGGGGCTTCGACTTCACGCAGGCGCCGTTGGGAATCTTCGGCGAGCGCCTGCCCTCTCCGGAGGAGTACCAGCCGGTGGCCGGCGATCGCATCGAGGTCTATCGGCCGCTGGAACTCGACCCCAAGCAGGCACGACGCGAACGGGCGGCCAACGCTTCGACGCGTTGAGCCGGCCGTTCGTCCGGTAGCGCGGGGGGATCTCAGATACCGCTGGGGCCGATCTGCGGAACCGACGCGCTCTCGCCGGCGCCTTCCACGGCAGGCCCTGGACCATCGTCCTGGTTCAGCTCGACGTCCGAGTCCATGTCGCCGGATTTGGCGATGTCGACCAGCTGGTCGTCCTGGAAAGTCAGCGTCAGGCGCTTCTGCACCGTGCCGCCGTAGGCTTCGTCGAGATAGAAGACGTAATCCCACTGATCCGATGAAAAGGGCGCTTCCAGCAGCGGCGTTCCCATTATGTAGGCCACCTGTGAACGGCTCATGCCGGGATGAAGTTGGGACACCATGTCCTGGGTGATGAGATTGCCTTGCGGGATATCCCTTTTGTAGACGCCGAAGTAGCTGCAGCCGGCGATGAGCGAGACTGCGAGGAGGAGTACGACCGTTCTGATCAGATTTTGCATTTGAGTCCGTCTTTCACTATCGTTGCGTGGATTGATCATACCCGACACGAGACGCTACTGCGAAGAGCGACCATGGCCGACGAAAACCAAGAATTGCGTAAGGCGGGGCTGAAGGTCACTCTGCCGCGCGTCAAGATTCTGCAGATCCTCGAAGCGACTCGTAAGGAAGAAGAGCTCCACATGAGCGCCGAGGACGTCTACAAGGCCTTGCTGGAGTCTGGAGAAGATGTCGGGTTGGCGACGGTCTATCGCGTATTGACTCAATTCGAAGCGGCAGGACTGGTCGTCCGCCACAATTTCGACGGCGGCCACGCGGTCTTCGAGATGTCCCAGGAAGAGCACCATGACCACATGGTGGATCTCGAGTCCGGCGAGATCGTCGAGTTCTACGACGAAGAGATCGAGCGCCGTCAGCGCGAGATCGTCGAGGAGCACGGCTACGAGCTGGTCGAGCATGCGCTGGTACTGTACGTTCGCCCCCGCGGCTCCAAGGCGACACGCCAGGATGGCATCAAGAAGTAATCTCCACGTCGCCGGTGGAAACACGACAGAACATCAAAACGCCGACCCTTGGGTCGGCGTTTTTCGTATGTCTCTCCCCGCTGCGGCTCGACGCTCCGGCCCCTGATTCTCGTGGGACGGTCTGTATCAGTGTGCCGAGCTCTGACTGGCCGCCAGCATCTCGCGGGCATGGGCCAGCGTCCGGTTGGAGAGCTTGACGCCTCCCAGCATCCGCGCCAGCTCGCGTACCCGCCCGGCCTCGTCTAGCTGGGACATCAGGGTGCGGGTCGTATCGTCGCTGGAGTGCTTCTCGATATGCAGGTGCTGGTGCGCCTGTGCGGCGACCTGGGGCAGGTGGGTCACGGTCATGACCTGGGCATCGCTGCCCAGCCGCCGCAGCAACTGCCCGACGATCTCGGCGGTAGCGCCGGAGATGCCGACGTCGACCTCGTCGAAGACCAGCGTCGCCAAGGTACTGTGGCTCGCGGCCACGACCTGAATCGCCAGGCTGACGCGGGAGAGTTCGCCGCCCGAGGCGACCTTGGCCAGCGGGCGGGTCGGCTGGCCCGGGTTGGCGCTGATCTGGAGGCTGACCCGATCCAGCCCGTGGGGCTGGGGCGTCTCCAGCGGCGTGACCTCGACGGCGAAGCGCGCCTTGTCCATTCCCAGGAACGCCAGTTGCTCCTGAACCTGTCGGGCGAAAACCTTGGCGGCACGCTGCCGCGTTTCGCTGATCTCCCTGGCGCCGTCACGGTATTGCTGGCGCAGTTCGTCGAGCCGGCTCCTCAGCGTCTCGAGATCGTCGTCGCCGCCGTCGAGCGCCTCCAGTTCCTGCCGCAGCCGGCGATGCAGCTCGCTCAGCTCCTCCGGCATGACGTGATGCTTGCGCGCAATACGATGGATCTCGCCGAGTCGCTCCTCGACCCAGGCCAGCCGCTGCGGATCGAGCTCGGTGGACTCGACGAAATGATGCAGCTCGCGGGCCGCCTCCTCGAGCTGGATCTGGGCATCATTGAGCATGCCGAGCGCTTCCGCCAGGCTACCGCGGTCGCTTCCCGGTACCCGCGAGAGCCGTTGGGTCGCCTGTGAAAGCAGCGTCAATGCGCCACTCTCGTCGTGGTCGCAGCTATCCGCCGCGAACTGCGCCTCGCGCAGGCTCTCCTCGAGATGGGCCAGCGTCTCCTGCTCCTGTTCCAGGCTGGCGAGTTCGTCGGCCTGGAGATAGAGCTGATCCAGCTCCTCGACCTGATAGCGCAGCAGCTGGCGCTTGGCTTGACGCTCCTCGTCGTTCTCGCTGCGTTCGCGATACTGCCGGCGCAGCGCATGCCATTGGCGATGCAGGTCGCCAAGCTCGGCGACCGCCTTGTGATGACCGGCGGCGTCGTCGAGCAGGCGACGGTGCGTGTCCTCGCTGAGCAGGGCCTGATGGGCGTGCTGGCTATGCACGTCGATCAGGCACTCACCCAGTTCACGCAGGTCGGCGATGGTGCAGGGCTGGCCGTTGATCCACGCCTTGGAGCGTCCGCTGGCGGTGACGACGCGGCGAAGAAGACAGTCGTCCGTCGCGAGTTCGCGGGCGGCCAACCAGGTCTTGGCGTCCTCCCGCTCCGCGATATCGAAACGCGCACTCAGATCGGCGCGGTCGGCGCCGTGGCGCACGCCGCCGGCGTCGGCCCGCTCGCCCAGGCAGAGGCCCAGCGCGCCGAGCAGGATCGACTTGCCGGCACCGGGCTCGCCGGTGATGGCGGTCATGCCGGCCTGGAACTCCAGATCCAGCGTGTCGACGGCGATGTCCTCGTACTGAAGCGTGAGCTTGCCCGCCTCGACCTA
>NZ_CEXLVS010000284.1:0-4836 GCF_982684285.1 Salinicola sp.
GCTGGCAGTGGCCCATGGGGTGAAAGTCGGCGCGCATCCGGGCTATCCGGACCTGATGGGGTTCGGTCGCCGCTCGATGGCCTGCTCGCCGCAGGAAGTCGAGAACCTGATGCTCTACCAGATCGGCGCGTTGGAAGCGTTCTGTCGCGCCGAGGGCACCCGTATCCAGTACGTCAAGCCCCACGGCGCGCTCTACAACGACATGGCCGGCGACTTCGATCTACTGCGGGCGGCAATGCAGGCGGTGGTGCGTTACGATCGGGCGCTGCCGCTGCTGGTGATGTCGACCGCCAATCCCGAGCCGGTGCGCGAACTGGCCGCGGAGATGGGCGTAACACTGTGGTTCGAGACGTTCGCCGACCGCGCCTATGACGCCAGGGGCCACCTGGTCTCGCGACGCCTCCCGGGCGCCGTGCATCACGATCGCGGCGCCATCGTCGAGCAGGCCGTGGCCCTGGCCAGGGGCGAGCCGCTGATCGCCAACGACGGCAGCGAGCTACGCCTGCCCGCCGATACGCTGTGCGTTCACGGCGACAACGCCGAATCCGTGGCGGCGGTGAAAGCCATTCGCGAAGCCTTCCAGCAGTTGGCCGACGCATGAGTCAGTCGCCTTCATCTTCTACTGCGCCCGCTTTTCGACTGGAAACGGTCGGCATGGACGCCCTCATCGTCAGGCTGTTCGCCGCCATCGACGAGGCCCACATGCCCTGGATCCTGGCCGCCGACAACGCCCTGCGGGAACGCTTCGGCGAGGCGCTGATCGACCTGGTGCCGTCCTACACCACGCTGCTGGTGCACTACGACGTGGCCCGGCTCTCCCAGCGGGAGGCCAGGCAGTGGATCGACGAAGCCCTGCGGGGATTGAAGCCGGCCTCCACCGAGACCGGGCGGGAGCATCGCATCCCGGTGTGGTACGACGACAGTGTCGGCCCCGAACTCACCAGGATCGCCGAGCGCCTAGGCGTCGATACCGACGAGATCGTGCGTCGCCACGCCGGTCGCGATTATTGCGCCTTCGCCCTCGGCTTTTCGCCAGGCTACGCGTTCATGGGCATGGTCGAGGAGGCGCTGGCCACGCCGCGGCTGAAGACGCCGAGACAGAAGGTGGCGGCGGGCAGCGTGGGCATCGCCGAACGCCAGACCGCCATCTATTCGATGCGCTCGCCGGGTGGCTGGAACATCCTGGGCCGCACCGCCGTCGAGCTGTTCGATCGCGAGCGCGACGAGATCAGCCTGTTTCGCCCGGGCGATCGGGTGCGATTCGAACCGATCAGCCGCGAGGCTTTCATCGAACAGGGCGGCGACACCACGCCGCTGGAGGAGCGCTGATGGCGACGCCGGAAATCTCCCGGGCGGCGAGTGGCAATGCCGCTCTGGTCGTCGAGGGCACGGGGCCGCTGGCGCTGGTGGAGGACGCCGGTCGCTTCGGGGCCCGCCATCTCGGCGTGACGCAGGGCGGCGCGCTGGACTGGATCGCGCTGGGCTGGGCCAACTGGCTGCTCGGCAACGCCCCGGACGCCGCCGGCATCGAGATCGCCATGGGTGGGCTGACGCTGAAGGCCACAGGCAGGATGGCGGTGGCCATCGCGGGTGCCGATCTCGGCGCCACGCGGGATGGCGAGACGCTGCCCGCCAATGGCAGCTTCGTTCTCGAACCGGGGCAGGTGCTGGCGTTCGACCAGCCCAGGGCGGGGCTGCGTGCCTACCTGGCGTTGCCGGGCGGGATCGATGCCGAGCCGTTCATGGGGAGCCTCTCGACCGTCGCCCGCGAGCAGCTGGGCGGTCTCGACGGGCGGGGGAGCGCGCTTCGGATCGGCGATCGGTTGATCGCGGCCTCGGTGGCCGCCGAGACCCGCGAGATGCCATGCGCGATGGCCATGCCGCAGGACGAGGTCACGCTCGAGCTGGTCACCGGGGCGCAGATCGCGCACTTCGAGGGTGCCAGCCTGTTCGCGGCCTTCAATCAGGCCTGGCAGGTGGATAGCCGCGCCGACCGCATGGGCGTGCGCCTGACCGGACCGGAACTGCGATGCCAGCTGGGGGGCATGATCTCGGAGGGGATTCCGCTGGGCGCGGTCCAGGTTCCGCCGGATGGCCAGCCGATCATCCTGCTCAACGACCGTCAGACCATCGGCGGCTATCCGCGCCTGGGGGCGCTGTCGCCCCTCGCCTGTGCCCGGCTCGGGCAGTGCGCTCCCGGCACCTCGATCAGTCTCTCCCCGGTCACGCCGCACCAGGCGCGCAAGGCCTATCTGCAGCAACTCGCACTGTGGCGCTGATCGCGTGCCGGTTCCCTGCCATCGTTGGCCAGCGGGCGCCTGAACCGAAGGGCGTCCGTCGAGGCGCGCTGTCGCCCCTTCAGTCGTCGCCCGCCTGGCGCATCGGCATCCTGTCGATGGTAGCGTAGATCTCCTGGAGGTCGACCTCGCCCTGGAGCTGTACTTTCTTGCCGCCATCCTTGCCGATCAGGATCGTGGTCACGCCCTGTTCGGGGCTGACGTCCACGGCATCGAGCAGCGCCTTGGTCTCGTAAGCGGTCATCGGACGGCCATGACGGGTGCCGCTCTCTCCTTCGATCGTGTAGAGCAGCATGTCGCGATCATCGAACTGCGCCTGGGTGCGGTCGAGCTGCTGGCGCAGGTGCCGGTAGGCGGGCTGCCCGGCATCCGGCGTCACCACGATGAGCGGGCGGAAGTTCCACTTGTCGGTAATCAGCGGATTGGCTGGATCGTTGCCGTTCGCCTGGGCCGAAGCCCCCGTCGCGAACGAAGCCCCGGCCATCAGTACTCCGGTCATCAACCAGTGTTTCATGGGGATCTCCTCCGAGTGTCGTTAGCGAGTCCGCAGTTCATTGTGACTCCGAAGGCTGCAGGGGGTTCAAGCTGGCTGGAGTTCCCGCTGGCGCTGTTATACCGGGCACTCCTAATATAACGGACACCGCTAGCAAAAATATTTCTAAATTCGTAAGAATATTTGCAGGCGGTGGAGCCTCGGTATAACCTTGCAAGACTGAAACGGAGGGATGAGGCATGGCCGATCGCGATGGTTTCGATATGCCGCCGACATCGATAGCCGCCTTGCAGGCGCTCTCGATCGCCGCGCGTCGAGGAGAGCCCCGGGCACCGAAACTGACGCCGGGGGCGCTCAAACTGCTCGAGCAACTGCTCGCCGCTCCGGAGCTTGCGGCCACGCTCAGTATCTCGGCGCTGGCGAAGCAGCATGACGTCAATGCTTCCAGCCTGACCCGGCTTTCGCACGCCTTGGGCCTGACGGGATTCAAGGCGTTTCAGGCGCTGTTTCGCGCCGATGCGACCACCGGCGCCTTCTACTCCACCCGTGCGGAACGCCTGCTCGATCTCGGCCAGATTCCGAGCGACGGCGACTATCCCGTCCAGCGCCAGACGCTGTGGCAGGAGGAGATGGGCAATCTCTCGCGAACCGCGGAGAGGCTCGATGAGTCGATGCTGGCGCGTGCCGCCAGGGCGCTGATCGATGCCCGGCGGGTCCACGTCGTTGGCCAGCGTGCCTGCTTCGCGGGGGCGCACTACCTGGCCTACTACCTGGGCTACCTGCGCAGCGACGTGCGCCTGATCGACTCTCTCGGTGGAATCAACCTCGAGACGGGGCGCGAGTTGGGGGAGGGCGATCTGGTGGTGGGCATCAGCTATCGCCCGGAAACCCGGGTCAGTGTCGATTACTGCCGCCAGGCGCTGGACCAGGGCGCTCGATTGCTCGCGCTGACCAACCAGGAGACCGCGCGATTGGCCACGATGACCGACATGACGCTGTTGGCGTCCGCCGAAGGGCCGTTCTTCTTCAACCCCATGAGCAGTCTGTTCGTGACCATCGAGATGCTGCTGTCGCACATGGCCCACGAGATGGGGGGCGACGCCGTCGCCTCGATCCGCCGTCGTGAAGCCCTGATCGCCCGCTGGCAGATCGAATGACCTTTCCACCCCATCGAACCCAGGAGACCAGTTGTCATGACCGCCCGCCCGGGGCTTGCCGCCGCCCTGTTGAATCGTGCCTACGCCGATGACCTCGATGCCACACCGGCATCCGATACCCTGTTGATCAACGAACAGTCGCGACTGCTGGAGTCTCGTGGCGAGCGCGTCATCAAGTTCGGCTTCGGCCAGTCGCCGTTTCCGGTCTACGGCCCGGCGGTGGAGGCGCTGGCCCGCCACGCGGACCGCAAAGCGTATCTGCCCGTGCAGGGGCTGCCGGCACTGCGGGATGGGGTCGCGAGTTTTCACAGCGAGATCGATGGCACGCCCTGGCAGGCATCGCGGGTCCTGGTGGGACCCGGCAGTAAACTGCTGCTGTTCGCCTTGATCAAGGCGCTGCCCAAGACGGAGATCCTGATCCCGGCGCCAGCCTGGGTCTCCTATGCGCCGCAGGCGCGTCTGGCCGGACAGACGGCGGTCAAGCTGGCGGCCAGCTTCGAGACGCGCTGGCAGATCACGCCGGAGCAGCGCGAGGCGCATTGCCGAGAAGGCGGGAGCCGCACGCGGCTGCTGATTTTCAATGCACCTGGCAATCCGACCGGGTTGTCGCCCGATGCCGAGACTCAGCGCGCGCTGGCCGAGGTGGCTCGGCGCCATGGCGTGATCGTGCTGGCGGACGAGATCTACGGCCCGTTGGACCATCACGGCTCGCACCGCGCCTTCGCCCGCGACTATCCCGAGGGCACGGTCACCACCAGCGGGCTCTCGAAGTGGTGTGGCGCTGGCGGCTGGCGACTGGGCGTGATGCACGTTCCTGAAGCGCTGGGCGGTGAGCTGTTCGCACGCCTGCTCGGCATCGCCTCGGAGACGTGGTCGAGTGTCGCCAGCC
>NZ_CEXLVS010000285.1:0-4808 GCF_982684285.1 Salinicola sp.
GCCGGTAACCGGCAGCGTCACCCGCCAATATCGCCACGTCCTCCGGGGCATCGATACCCTGGCGCCCGAGCAGGTCGACCAGCACCTGTCGCTTGTGCTCGCGCTGCCCCGCAACACTCAGATGCTGCAGGTCGCATCCTCCACAACGAGTGGCGTACACGCAGGGCGGTTCCACCCGGTTCGCGGCATCGCTGAGTCGCTCGCGGACATGCGCTTCGTCGTAGCGCTTGCGCTGGCGGTGTATCGCCACCTCGACGCGCTCTCCCGGCAGTGCGGCGTCGACGAATACCGTCTTGCCTTCACCGTCGCGCGCGACGCCGCGCCCGTCATGGGCCAGCCGCTCGACCGTCAGCGTGCCCGCGTCCACGGACGCCGCGGTGGCGGGTCGCGATGCCTGGCGTTCCCGGCGCACGGCCGGCGTCCGCCTTTTCCCCAGCATCGCCATGGTCAGGATTCCGGAGCGTAGAGGCCGGTGGAGAGATAGCGGTCGCCGCGATCGCAGACGATGAACACGATGACGGCATTGTCGACCTGCTCGGCGACCCGCAATGCACCCGCCAGCGCGCCACCGGAGGAGACGCCGGCGAGAATGCCCTCTTCCCGTGCCAGGCGACGCATGTGCTCCTCGGCCTCCTGCTGGTCGATGTCGAGCACGCTGTCCACCCGCTGCGGATCGAAGATGTCGGGGAGATAGGCTTCCGGCCAGCGTCGAATGCCAGCGATGCTGGCACCATCGGCCGGCTGCAGGCCGACGATCTGGATCGAGGGGTTGCGCTCCTTCAGATAGCGCGAGGTTCCCATAATGGTGCCGGTGGTGCCCATGGCGCTGACGAAGTGCGTGATACGCCCGGCGGTCTGCTCCCACAACTCGGGGCCCGTGGTGCGGTAGTGCGCCAGGGGGTTGTCGGGATTGGCGAACTGGTTGAGCGGCTTGCCCTCGCCCCGGGCGATCATCTCGTCTGCCAGGTCGCGTGCGCCCTCCATGCCCGCCTCCTTGCTGACGCCGATCAGTCTGGCACCGTAGGCCGCCATGGCCTGCTTGCGCTCGCTCGAGGCATTGTCGGGCATGATCAGGACCATCTGGTAACCCATCACCGCCGCCGCCATGGCCAGGGCGATGCCGGTATTGCCGGAGGTCGCCTCGATCAGCGTGTCGCCGGGAGAGATGTCGCCGCGGGCCTCCGCCTCGCGAAGCATGGACAGCGCCGGACGATCCTTGACCGACCCCGCGGGATTGTTGCCTTCCAGCTTGGCCAGAATCGTGTTGTCGCGCCCGGCGGAAATGCGAGCGAGTCTGACCAGCGGCGTGTTGCCGACGGTCTGCGCAAGCGTGGGGAATGCCATAGTGAATGTCCTAGAGCCAGAGCCTGAACGTTTTCGGTCCCTGCCGCCTCGAGACGATCAGCCGAAAACCGATGATAGAGAGTGACTACAGTATATCGAAGCCAGCGGGGGACATGACAGCGCTCGACCACCCGATCCGGCCTTCGCTACGCTGGTGATGCCGTGAGACGATGCCGAAGACATTTTTTACACCAGGGTCGACTGAGGTTACGGCAGACACTACGGTTTTGACCGTATTCGCCGATAGAATCGATTGGGAACGCAAAAGGCTCGGGTAACTCATGGCTTCACGCTGGCTGATCATTCTATCGCTGCTGTTGTCGGCGCTACTGCTCGGGATCACCGGGTGGCATGCGTGGGACTGGCATCGAGCCAGCGACGAGATGCTCTCCCGGCGGCTGAAAAGCATCAATCGCGTCTTCACGCCTTCACTGGCCGAAGCGGCGCAGGATGAAGACATGGCGCGAGTTCATCGGCTGCTGGTGCGCCTGACCGACGATCCGGCGATCGTCAACGCCACCCTGCGAGACGACAGCGGCGCCACACGGGACTTCACCGGGTCCGCGCCGCCCCCGCCACTTACGACGCTTCCGGCGACCTTGGCAACCTGGGACCAGGGCGGCTCGCAGCGCTGGGTGCAGCCACTGGGCGACTTCCTGGCACTGCAGTCGCCCCGTCGTTACTGGCTGGACCTGACCCTCGACCCCTCGAGAGCCAGCACCTATTCGCAAAGCGCCCTCCCCGCCCTGATGCCACTGCTGTCGCTGCTGCTGCTGATTCCCGCGGCTCTCGCCTGGCGACACTCACGGCGCGCCGGGAGGAAGCCCGACAGCCTGCCGGAGCAGGCGGCTCCCGCCGGCCACTCCGTCAACCTCTCCGAGGCCGGTCCGGACAGCGACCTCACCTACATGAGTCATGAACTGCGCGCGCCACTCTCCGGCCTGCTCGGTTTTTGTCGCCTGCTGGAGAACACGCCCCTCGATGCCCAGCAGCGCGAGTGGCTGCGTCACATTCACCTGGCGTCCAATGGCCTCCTGGATACCGTCGACCATGTGCTGGGGGACTCCCGCCGCTGTCGGACGAACAACGTGTTCGATATCGCCGAGGTGCTGTGGGAAGTCCTCTGCCTCCAGACCCCGCTGGCACAGTCCAAGCGAATTACCCTGCTGGCGATCGTCTACGACGATGTCCCGCCCCGCCTCATCGGCGCCGACGTCGCCGTGCGCCAGTTGCTGACCAACCTGGTCAACAACGCCATCAAGTACGGCGGCGAAGGCGACGTCGTCACGCGCATCGTGCTGGAGAGCCGGGAAGGCAGCGCCGTCCGGCTCCGACTGAGCGTGAGCGACGGAGGCAACGCCACACCCGCCCACCGTGAACGGCTGCGCCGCCTGGTCGAGCAAGGTGCGACTCGCTCCGTCAACGCCGAGGACGGCGTCGGTATCGCCATCTGCCATCGTCTGGCGGCGGAGATGGACGGCTCTCTCGCGCTGGGCGAGCGCCGGGCCGGGAGTCAGACGATCGTTTCCCGCCTCGGGTTCGAGGCCTGCGAACCCTACGTTCGTCCGGCGGAGTTCGACCTCGGGGGAGCCGGGATCGGCGTATGGCAGCCCCACACCCGTCTCGCCCATCTGCTGGATTACGCCCTCAAGCGCTGGCACGCGCTGCCGAGTACCATGGCCACGGCGGATTCGCTGACGTCGGCGGATGACACGAGTCAGCTCCTCATCATCGGCATCGACGACGAAGCGCTCTCCCCCGACACCCACGACCTCTGGCAGCGCCGATTCGACGCCATTTCCCAGCCCTGCCTGGTGGTCGCCAACGTGGCACCGACGCGGGCGCTGGCCTGGCGCCTCCCTCAGGGCAGCGTCGTGCTGAGGCAGCCGATGTCCCGCTATATGCTGGGCCGCACCCTGGCCAAGATGCTTGCGGAATGTCGTCAGCGAACACTGCCTGCCCGCCCCCGAGTGCTGGTCGTCGACGACGACGAGGTCTCTCAGCACTACCTTGACGCGGTCCTGCCCATCATTGGCGCCAAGGCCCTGGTGGCCGGCACCGCGGCAGAGGCCATCGCCATCGCCTCGGAAACACCGGTCGACCTGGTTCTGATGGATCTGCATCTGCCGGACGCCAGCGGCTTCGAGACGACGAGTCGACTGCGACGACTGGGCGCGGATTGGGCGCACAAGCCCGTCATTGCCATGACGGCGGGACCGGACAATCATGACACCGGGGTGGCGGGCAGCGAGGCCAACGAAGTACTGGCCAAGCCGTTGGACGAGCGCCTGCTCAGGGAACTGCTGGCGAAATACCTGCCCATCGCCGAATCGCCGACCGCTGACCGGCAGCCGGAAACGGCGATGGCCGACCGGGAGAGCGCGGTGGAAGAAGCCGGTTTACCCGCCCCGAACCCGCTGTCCCATGCCGGCGACCTGCCGGTCGTCGACAAGGCCCAGGCCCGGGAACGCAGCGGCGGTCGCGAAGCGCTCGTCACGGAGATGATGACATTGCTGATCGCGGAGTTGCCGAGACACCGCCGGGAACTGAATGCGGCATGGCAACAGCGTGATGTCGCCCTGCTTCGAGAGAGAGTCCATCAGCTCGGGGGCGGCTGTCGCTACTGCGGCGTACCGCAACTCGCGGCGGCGTGCGAGGAGCTGGAGCGACGCTGTCGCCACGCCGACATCGACGAGTGCGACGAGGCGTTTCGTGAGCTGATAGCCGCCTGCGATCGCCTGATCCTCTGGGCCGACGACCAGGCGATCACCGACATCCACTGACAGGTCTACCCGTGGTCGTGGTCGTGGTCGTGGTCGTGGTCGTGGTCGTGGTCAAAGGATTCGATCTGAGCGATCAGCCCGGACTCCTGGCCCGCGACCATCAGCCGCTTCATTTCCCCCACGGCTTCCTTGAGCCCGACGAACAGCGCGCGGGCGATGATCGCGTGGCCGATATTGAGCTCGTGAACGCCGGGGATCGCCGCGATCGCCTCGACGTTGTGGTAGTGAAGTCCATGCCCGGCATTCACCACCAGACCCAGTTCGCTCGCGAACTCCGCCGCCGCCGCCAATCGCTCGTACTCGAGCCGCCGTGAAGCGCCCGTCGCCTCCGCGTACGCGCCGGTGTGCAACTCGATCACCGGCGCGCCCGCCTCGAACGCAGCCTGAATCTGCGCGGGCTCGGGATCGATGAACAGCGATACCTGGCAACCCGCCGCCCCGAGTCGCTCGCAAGCGCCGGCGACCGCATCACGGCCTGCCATCTCGTCCAGCCCGCCCTCGGTCGTCAACTCTTCCCGCTTTTCCGGCACCAGGCAGACATCCGCCGGCTTCAGCCGCTCGGCGAGGGCGATCATCTCCTCGGTCACCGCCATCTCCAGGTTCATGCGCGTATTGAGCACGGCCGCGATCAGTTCGACGTCCCGCTCCTGGATATGCCGTCTGTCCTCGCGCAGATGCAGG
>NZ_CEXLVS010000286.1:0-4806 GCF_982684285.1 Salinicola sp.
CGCCAGCGCCGCGTGAAGCGCAAGAGCGGCAACCTCGACGATTTCTGTCGCCGCGGGGGCGCGCTCTACCGCTACATGCTGGTACTGGACGCCGACAGCGTGATGAGCGGCGCCTGTCTGACTCGCCTGGTTCAGATGATGGAAGCGCATCCGGATGCCGGCATCGTGCAGACCGCGCCCCGGGCGTCCGGGCGATTGAACCTCTACGCCCGCATGCAGCAGTTCGCGACCCGCGTCTACGGGCCGCTGTTCACCGCCGGACTGCACTTCTGGCAGCTCGGTGAATCGCACTACTGGGGGCATAACGCCATCATCCGCATGGCGCCATTCATGCGCCACTGCATGTTGGCGCCGCTGCCCGGCAAGGGCTCGATGTCCGGGGAAATCCTCTCCCACGACTTCGTCGAGGCGGCGCTGATGCGCCGCGCCGGCTGGGGCGTCTGGATCGCCTACGAGCTGGAAGGCAGCTACGAGGAGATGCCGCCGAACCTGCTCGACGAGCTCAATCGGGACCGGCGCTGGTGTCATGGCAATCTGATGAATTTCAGGCTGTTCCTCTCCAAGGGCATCCATCCCGTCCATCGTGCCGTGTTCCTGACGGGGCTGATGTCCTACATCTCCGCGCCGCTGTGGTGCCTGTTCCTGGTGCTGTCGACGGCCTTGCTGGCGGTTCACACGCTGAGTACGCCCAACTATTTCCCCGAACCGGGGATGATGTTTCCGGTGTGGCCTCAGTGGAATCCGACGCTGGCGGTCGGCCTGTTCGGGGCTACCGCGACGCTGCTGTTCCTGCCCAAGGTGTTGAGCGTGATCCTGGTGTGGGTCCAGGGGAGCCGCCAGTTCGGTGGGCCCCTCAAGGTACTGGCGAGCATGGTCCTGGAGTCGCTGTTCTCGATGGCGTTGGCTCCTGTGCGGATGCTGTTCCACACGCGTTTCGTGCTGACCTCGATCATGGGGTGGGCGATCCAGTGGCGCTCGCCGTCACGCGAGAACAGCGACACCACCTGGGGCGATGCGATTCGCAATCACTGGAGCCAGACCCTCATCGGCGCCGTCTGGGCGGGGGGCGTCTACTTCATGGAGCCGACGTTCCTGTGGTGGCTGTCGCCCATCGTGGGGGCCATGATGATCTCGATCCCGGTGTCCGCGCTGTCCAGTCGAGTCTCCCTCGGCAGCGCCTGCTTCCGCGCGCGACTGTTTCGGATCCCCGAGGAGACGCATCCGCCGCGCGTGCTGCGCAGGATGGTGCGTCATCTGGGCAGGATGAACGCGGCTGCCCCCACGCCGAATTTCGTCCAGATAGTGGTGGACCCGGTGTCGAATGCGCTGGCAACGGCGCTCGGCACCTCGCGACATGGCCATGCCGAGCCGTTGAAGCGGCGACGCCACGAGCGCGTGAGTCAGGCGCTCAAGCAGGGGCCGGCGGCGATGAACAACCTCGAGCGTCTGGCGTTCCTGGATGATCCGGTGATGCTGTCCCAGCTGCACTGGAGAGTGTGGGGCGATGCCGAGGCACACCGGAGCTGGCATGAGCACGGCCTGCCCTCGAGAGCCTCCCTGCGGGTGCCGGCCTTCGGCTGACGCGGTAGCGGCGCTTTCATCGTGCCATCAGGCAAACGGGTCGACTTTGGTCGACCCGTTTGCCTGTTATTCTTCGAAGATTCGTCGATTGATGACTATGCTTGTGCAAGGCGGTACCGGACCGCTTGTCGGTTATTCAACCCGAAGGGAATCAAGGAGTAGGACTATGGGCTTTATCTTGTGGCTGATCATCGGAGGCATTGCCGGCTGGATCGCCGGGAAGGTCATGCGCGGCGGCGGCTTCGGCATCCTTGGCAACATCGTCGTCGGCATCGTCGGTGCCGTGATCGGTGGCTTCCTGTTCAGCCTGCTGGGGTTGTCGTCGAACGGGTTGATCGGATCACTGGTCGTCGCGACCATTGGGGCGATCATCCTGTTGTGGATCGTTGCCAAGGTCAAGAAGGCCTAGCACGCACTCATACCTCGATTGGCCACGCTGATCGACTGTCGTGACGAACGGCCGCGCTCCTGCGCGGCCGTTTCGGTACAGGGGGATGCGCTGCCACCGCGATGAGCCGATGACGTGTCTACCCGGCAGAATCAGGTACACTAGCGCCTTTTGACGGCCAGAGATCTGCAACGGATGCTTGATTCATCGACCGCCACGCGCAAAGAACGTTTCATAGGGCTCGAATGGCTGCGTTTCCTGCTCGGCCTCTATATCGTCATTTTCCACACGCTCCACAACTATCCTTCCATACGCGAATGGTCGCATTACGTGACCGATATAGGGTTCTTCTCGACCAGTGCCTTCTTCGTGCTATCCGGCTTTCTGCTGACGCATGTCTATCTCGACTCGTCCTATCAGATGCGCGAGCCGCCCAGGAGCTTCTGGCTGAAACGCTTTTCGAATCTCTACCCCATTCATATCGGATCGCTGATCCTTGCCATGTCGGTGTCGGCGCTGGTTGGCTACCTGGCGATAGCGCCCGGGGATAGCGATATCTCGCTGCGGTTCGTGGTCTACGACGTCAATAACGATATCGGTCAGCTCGACTGGAAAAGCCTGAACCACACCATGGGGTCGTTGGAAACCGGCATCAACCTGCTGCTCAACCTGACGCTGCTGCATGCCTGGAACCCGCTGTATCTGACCTTCAATCCGCCGTCATGGTCGATTTCGGCACTGTTTTTCTTCTATCTGACATTTCCCTGGCTGGCGCCTCGTCTGCGTCGGGTGCTGCATCCCCGTCGCGCCATGCTGCTGGTCAATGTGATCTACCTGATCCCGCCGCTGTACGTGATCCTGACGACCGACTACGGCGTGCCGGAAACCGGCATTCTCCATCGCAATCCGCTGATTCGCCTCCCCGAGTTCGCCGCCGGAATTCTGCTCTGCACGTTCTATGCCCAGCGCAAGGCGCAAGGGCGGTTGATGTCCCATGGCCAGTGCTGCCTGACGCTGCTGGCCGTTGCGGTGAGTGTCGTGGTCGCGGTCTATCTGCTGGGGCTGGGGCACGCGTGGTACTACGCCCTGCACAATGGCTTGCTGCTGCCGGCCCAGCTGGCACTGATCTACGTGGCGGCACACTGGGGGGAGCCACGTAACCCCCGGCTGATGCGCTTGGCGTCGAGGCTGGGCGGCGCATCGCTGCCGATGTTCGCGCTGCATGTGCCTCTCTATGCGGTCTTTTCGCGTGTCGAACGCGTGCTCTCCGGCGATCCCGGCCTGTGTCTGACGGATTTCAGGGGGTGTCTGGCGGCGGCGGGAGAGTTGCACCTGTGGCTCTACCCGCTGTTCCTGATTCTGACCGTGATGTTCTGTGTGCTCTTCCAGGAGCAGTTCGTGGTACGAGTCAGAAAATTCCTGCTACGTCATCTGCTGGGCAAGGCGCCGCGAACTCATACCGAGAAGATGAGCTGAGGTTCGGTGCCCGATCGCGCGCCGGCCATCGGCGCGCGACGACCTTTCCGTTATACTATGCCGCCGCAAGCGCACTGCCAGGAGCCACTCCGGCAGTCAGCGCAAGCCGTCTCTCGTAGCACGAGGTTTCTCTTGAGCGAACTTCTCGTCCCGTGGTGGGCCCAGCAACTGACGCTGTGTGGCTGGCCCCTTGTCAGCGACCCTCGACTGACGCTTGGTGCCGATCAGGCCCACGCTCGCCTGCAGTCGCTCGGGATCGGAGGGCGCGACGAGTTTGCCTGGCGCCTGTGGGAGAGCGGCGGCGACGCACAGTCGCCATCGTTCGCCCGGTTGGCGGCACTGGAGCTGCTCGCCCTGGGGAGTGCGGCAAACTGGATTCGACCTCCCTGTACCGATGCCTGGCTTGTCATGTTGGCCCGGAACATCGTCGAGCAGGCCCCCACGCTCAAGGCCTGGCTGCAGTCGCTCGCCTCCCTGAACGATCCTGCTCTGGATGCCGCCGGGCGCGAGCTGCTGGCTCGGGAGCGCCAGCAGCGGGGCGTTTCCTGGCTTGCGCTTCGCCATCGTCTCAAATCCGCCGGCCCATCGACGCCACCGGATTCGGCCGGATTCGATGCTCTCCAGGTCCGGTCGGCCGATCTCTGGCCGGACGGTCCCTGGCGGGCCAGGGCAGCCATTGCGCCGGTACTTGCCTGGCCGATCGATATCCCACCCGACGAACAGCGACAGTATCGGACGCTGCTGCGCGAACAGGACGACGTGGATGGGCGTGAAGAACTCCTGTCATCGCTGTTCTGGCTCGCGGGGCAGGGGCATCGCTATGGCTGGGAGCTGGATGCCGTGCGGGTGGCACGTCAGCGCCCCGAGGCGCAGCTCGAGTGGCTCTCGGGGTTGAGCGATCAGCACGACTACGGTCAGGTGCTGCTGGGTTTCCTGGCCGATGCGGAACCGCTGGACTGGGCCGCCTGGGACTGGTTCCGGCTCGTCGACCAGGCGTACCTCGGCCATTGTGCCGGGTGGCTCACGACGGAGGAGGCGGAGCGGTTCGCGGGTCATGGCATCGACCTCCTACAGCAGCGCTACCCGGATTGGGAGGCAGCGGCCCGGGCGTATCAACGGGGACGCAGCCTGTTCGAGGGACGAGACCTGCGGGCCGTCTTCGATGAGGAGTGGCGTGGCCTGCTCTCCACCGCTACCCGCCCATGGGCGGTACCGCGCGCCGCCCCGCGGGAGGAGGCGTCGCGGGCGGCGGCGCGGTTTTCACCTCGGTCCGCAGGACCAGATGCCCGTCGGCTTCCATGACCGGCGCCAGGGCTTCGCTCAGGCGGGTGAGGACCGTGACTTCCTGGGTGATCCGGTCG
>NZ_CEXLVS010000287.1:0-4802 GCF_982684285.1 Salinicola sp.
CATGCTGGTCATGAGTCATTCAAGCTGTGTTTCGATTCGTTAATATTTGCTTACATTCAGCTTAGCCAAATTTCATCGGCAGGAGAGAGCATTTTTTGTGTCCGATTTCCTTGACATTTTTTGCAAGGCCAAAGCTATTTTGTATGACGTATGTTGGGTGGATGAGTTCAAATCATCTTCGCCTCCACAGGGATCATGACCGCCCATAAAACGTCCGCGGCGGGCGGCGTCACGACGGGCAGGGGCAGAGGAATGGATAATGAGGGGTAAGGGGTAAGGTGTAAGGGGTAAGGGGTAAGAGGGAAGAGCTAAGAGGAAAGAGGCAAGGGGTAAGAGGCAAGGTGAAGCGGATGGGCGATCCCGTGGGGGAGCGACAAGCCGCCGGCCTGGGCCGGCGGCTGTTGCGTTGGTGCTGCGAGGGGCGAGCTTATAGCGTGGTGAAGCTGACCTCGCCGTTGCCTTGTGGGTCGTGGGCGAACTGTCCGGTGCCCTGTAGCGCTTGAGCAGCGGCGTCACTCTGCCCCTCACCGACCAGCGGGTTGCGGCTTGCCGAGATGTCGGTGGCCAGTTGCGTGGCGTCGGCGACGTTCTGCAGCGACTGGTCGGCCGCGGCGCTGTGCCCGCCGATCACGGTGTCGACGCTGTAGTGAGTCGGCAGCGTCTGGTACTGCGCGGTCTGCTCGAGGTTGAGCGTTTCACGCTGTGCGTCGAA
This sequence comes from Salinicola sp., assembly GCF_982684285.1. Classification (NCBI taxonomy): domain Bacteria; kingdom Pseudomonadati; phylum Pseudomonadota; class Gammaproteobacteria; order Oceanospirillales; family Halomonadaceae; genus Salinicola; species Salinicola sp. The sequence goes on from NZ_CEXLVS010000287.1 coordinate 713, forward strand.
GAGGGCGCTGGTGGCATCGCTGGCCTGGGCGGCAGCGGGTAGCGCGACGGCGATAGCGATGGCTGCGAGAATGCGAGTTTTCATGGTGTTGCCTCCAATGATCATCTGTTTTGGTGTCTGGCTCTTGGCCTTGACCTGTGATGTCATTATGGTTCCGTTAGCCGTCTAACAAAAATCGAATGCCGTGAAATAAACTATCAATGCGAATGATGGCGGCTGGGATATCTGAAATTCTTCGATGTGGCAGCGCATAACACCAAAAAGGGAGCCATAGGCTCCCTTGATGGACTAGCGCTGTCTTCATGCCCGAAGGCGGAGACTCACAGGCTGGCGAAGTTCACTTCGACATTGCCTTGGTCATTGCTGACGGTTTGCGTTGCGTTCTGCAGTGCTTGGCCTGCGGCATCGCTTTGACCTTCACCGATCAGGCCGTTGCGAGACGGGTGAACGTCGGTGCTCAGTTGAGTCGAGTCGGCAACGTTCTGCAGGGACTGATCGGCAGCGGCGCTGTGACCACCAGTGACGGTGTCGACGCTATAGCGGGTCGGCAGCGCGTGATACTGTGCGGTCTGCTCGATGCTGAGCGCTTCGCTCTGCTGATCGAAGTGACGCTCTGCCACGAGGCTGTTGGCCTGGGCGACGGTGGGCAGGGCGACGGCGATTGCGATGGCTGCGAGAATGCGAGTTTTCATGGCGTTACCTCCAGATAATGTCTTTTTTATGGCCTCTCGGCCTTGACCGATGACGACATTATGGGAGGCAACTCTTTAGTCTGCTAATCACGCGTAGTGAATTCGACTATCGATGGGATTGATACGAAGGTCGAAGTCATGGTGTGGCGCTGAAGTGTAAACCTTCTTCCCATGGATGGGGAGTGGCGACGGAGATCGTGGTCAAGTGTGCCGCTTCGGCTCCCGCGACTGCCCGTCTTTGCTCCGCGCCGACGCGCCCGCCATAATGGCGACATCCCAACCACCGCTTGCCAGCCAGAGTACGCCATGCCCCGCCACCCTCGGGACGACGCTTCCGCCGATTCCCCGCCCGCTGCCGAGTCACAGGTCAACGTGGGCGACGTCGCCTACCTGCGCGTGACCAAGGTCAATGATATCGGCGCCTTCCTGAACTGGGGGCGGCCCAAGGATCTGCTGCTGCCGTTCGGCGAGCAGCGCTTTCGCCCCGACGAAGGCAAACGGGTGCTGGTGATGATCTACGTCGACGACCGCATGCGTCCGGTGGCCAGCATGAAGCTCGACAAGTTCCTGCAGGATGAATCGGAAGGGCTGAAGGCGGGCGATCGGGTCTCGCTGGTGATCGCCGACCTGACCGATCTCGGTGCCAAGGCGGTGGTCAACAGCCGCTTCTGGGGGCTTTTGTACCAGGACGACATGTCGCGCCCGCTGCGCCGCGGCGATCGCATGGAAGGCTATGTGCGTCGCGTGCGTGACGACGCCCGGCTGGATCTGTCGCTGCTACCGCCGGGGCAGGCGCGTCTGGATCTCGTCGGGGACAAGGTGCTGGCCGCGCTGGCCGCCAACGACGGTTTCCTGGCGTTGGGTGACAAGAGCCCGGCGGACGTCATCAAGGCGCGCCTCGGCGTCAGCAAGAACGCCTTCAAGCAGGCTATCGGCCGGCTCTATAAGCAGCGCCGGATCATCATCGAAGACGAAGGGATCCGGCTGATCGAGGGCGATTGATCCCCGTCTGTCAGCGCTGCTGCCAGGCGCGATACCACCCCAACCCCGCCTCCGTGTCACCGCGCGGCTTGTACTCGCAGCCGAGCCAGCCGTCGTACCCAGCCTGGTCGAGCTGCTCGAACAGCCACGGATAGTTGACCTCGCCGGTGTCCGGCTCGTGCCGCTCGGGCACGCCGGCGATCTGAATATGACCCACCCCGTGGCGATGGCGCTGGTAGGTCTTCCAGATATCTCCGTCCATGATCTGGGTGTGATAGAAATCCATCTGCACCTTGACGTTGGGCTCGTTCAGCTCATCAACGATCGCGTGGCCATCGGCCTGATGGTTGAGAAAATAGCCTGGCATATCGCGAGTATTGATCGGCTCGATCAATAGCGTCAGGTCGTGCTCGGCGCACTTCCTGGCCGCAAAGCGCAGATTCTCCAGGTAGACCTTGCGCGCGGTCGTGACGAATGTTTCCCGTGAAACATTATTGGTGGCTGACGCCGGAATGAGCCCGGCCATGGCGTGCAGGCGGGGGCAGTTCAGCGCCTTGGCGTAACGGATCGCGGTGTCGACACTGTCGCGGAATTCCGCCTCGCGCCCAGGGAGCGCGGCCAATCCGCGCTCGCCGGCGGCCCAGTCGCCGGGTGGCAGGTTGAACAGCACCTGCTCGAGCCCGTGACGCTCGAGCTCGGCGGCGATCGCTTCTGGCTCGAAGTCGTACGGGAACAGGAACTCGGCGCCCTCGAAGCCGCACGCGGCGGCCCTGGCGAAGCGCTCCATGAACGGGACTTCGTTGAACATCATGCTGAGATTGGCAGCGAAACGCGGCATGGCCTGATTTCCTCGGTGATTCGGTCGATCGTGACGTGACGCTGCGAGGCGCCCGTTTACCACTGGGCGCCGAAGGCGTCGCGCAATTCGTCGATCTCTTTCTCGTTCAGCGTGCGCACATCGTGCTGGCGCAGCAGCAGATAGAGCTTGGCAGTCTCCTCGAGCTCCTCGATGGCGTTGCGCGCCGCTTCCAGGGTCTTGCCCGCGACGACTGGGCCGTGATTGGCCAGCAGCACGGCGGCGTGATCCGCGGCGTAGTCGCGTACGGCATCGCCCAGCGCGGCGTCGCCGGGTCGGTAGTAGGGCACCAGCGGCAGACGGCCGACCCGCATCACGAAGTAGGGCGTGATCGGCGGCAGGCAGGAGTGCTCGTCGAGTCCGTTGAGACACGACACCGCCGCCGAGTGCGTGGCGTGGAGATGGATGATCCCGCCGGTATCCGGGCGCTGTTCGTAGAAGGCCCGGTGCAGGAACGACTCCTTGGTCGGCGGCTTGCCGGCCAGCAGGTTGCCGTCCCAGTCGAGCTTGGAGATCTCCGCCGGGTCGAGTGCGCCGAGGCTGGCATTGGTCGGCGTCATCAGCCAGCCGTCGTCGAGCTTGGCACTGATGTTGCCGGAGGTGCCCGGCGCCATGCCCAGGTTGCGAAACGAGCGGCCGATCTCGGCGATCTCCTCGCGCAGGCGGTTTTCGATGGATGATGTCGAGGTGTGGATCGCAGTCATGGCATCAGTTTCCAGGCTTTGGTCATGAAATCGGTGGCGCCGAAGTTGCCGGACTTGAGCGCCAGCGCCAGCGGCTCGTCGGTACCCAGCGTCGTCGTCCACGGTACGCCGGGATCGATGCTCTCGCCGATCCGCAGCCCCTTCACGTCGAGGGCGGTGACCACGGCGCCGGAGGTTTCGCCCCCGGCCACCAGCAGCCGGCGCACGCCGAGGCGGCCGACCAGCTCGGCGGCGATCTCGGCCATGGCGCGCTCGACCAGCTCGCCGGCTTCCTGCACGCCGAGCCGCTGTTGGGCCCGGCGGACTTCCTCCGGCGAGGCGCTGGCGTAGATCAGCACCGGGCCGGGCGCGTTGCGGTTGCCGGCATCGGCGACGAAATGTGCCTCTGCATGCGCCAGCGCCGCATCGACGACGCCCTGATAGTCGTCGTCCAGCGCCAGGGCATCCAGGTGAACGCTCGGCATGTGCTGCCGGGCGTGCTCGATCTGGGCCAGCGTGGCCCGTGAGCAGCTGCCGCTCAATACCGCCTCGCGACCGGCGATGGGCTCGAGCCGGGCGGCATCCCGGGTGTGATCGAGCCGCTCGGCGACGTTGGCCGGCAGCCCCAGCGCTAGGCCGGAGCCCGCGGTCACCAGCGGCAGGTCGTGGCAGGCTCGCGCCAGTACGAACAGGTCCTCGTTATCGATGGCGTCGCAGATCGCGATGCCGACGCCCTCGGCTTTGAGCGCCTCGATGCGCGCGGTGACGGCGGCATCGCCCTGGCGCAGCGTGGCGTAGTCGATCAGGCCCACGTCGTGGCGAGTCTGCGCGCCGAGCACACGGACCAGGTTGGCGTCGGTCATCGGTGTCAGCGGGTG
>NZ_CEXLVS010000288.1:0-4772 GCF_982684285.1 Salinicola sp.
AGTCGCTCAAGCGCATCGACAGCGGTAACGCCGTGACCCAGCGCGCTACCGATTCGTTCGCACGCATCGTCGAAGGCGTGGCCCAGACCACCGACTCGATCGAGGAGATCGCCACCACCGCCAGCGCCCAGCTCGAGACCGCCAACCGGGTCGACGGCGCAATCCGTGAACTGGCACGGGCGACCCGCGGCGAGGAGCGGGCGAGGCCATGAGCGCACGCGTCTTCGGCATCCTGCGCGTCGGTGCCGGCGATGTCGCCCTCGACGCCCGCGATCTGCAAGAGGTGGTGCGCCTGGAGCGCCTGCCGCCGCCGCGCCCGCGGGCGCCGGCATGGTCGCGGGGTACGCTGTCGCTGCGCGGTCAGCCGCTGCCGCTGGTCGACCTGGCGGGGCTACTGCAGCTCGATCCTGACACCCCGGCAGCGCCAACTCTCGATGCCCGTGACGACGTCCATGTCGACGAGGTCCATGTCGACGAGGCCCATCTCGTCGAGGCCCAGAGCAGGACTCACAGCCAGGGCAGGCCCCAGGCCAGCTTCGTCGCCGTGGTCGCGCATCGCGGGGCGCGTTTCGGCCTGTGCGTGACCCAGATCGTCGACGTGATCGAGGTGCGGCCTGACCAGCGGCATGCGGTGAGCCACGGCGACGGCAGCACGCTGGCGCTGACGCCTTCGCTGATCGATCACCCGAGCCTGGCACACCCGGCTTATCTGCTCGACCTGGATGCGCTGTTCGCGCTGGAAGAGATGGTCGCGGTGACGCCGTCGCCGGAACTGGCCGGGCGCCAAGCGTCCGATGTCCCGACGCTGACCAGTGACGCCACGCCGACGCGGCTCACCGCCCGACACTGGCTGATCGTGGAGAGTGGCGGCCAGGCGCTGGCGCTGGATACCGCGATCGTTGGCGAGGTCGCCAACTGCTCCCAGATCGAACCGCCGCCGATCGAGCTCGACGCCTACCTCGGCAACGTCACGCTGCGCGGTGCGCGGCTGCCGCTGTTCGACCCCGGTGAGTTGATCGGGGGTGCGCCCCAGCGTGTGCGACCCGGTTACATGGTGGTGCTCGATGGGCCCGAGGGGCGCCTGGCACTGGCCCTGGAACACGTCACCGCGCTCAGCGCCGACGGCACCCTGGCTCCCGCCGGCCCGGGCCAACCCCAGGCCGTGGCTGGGCTGGTGGCCGGCCCCTCGGGGCGCGATGCCCTGGCGCTCGATCACCGGGTGCTGCTGTCGGCGCTCAATCTGAGTGCGCTGGCGCGCCTGCAAGCGCGTCTCGGCGGTACCCAGGCGGGCAGCGCCGCCGAGCGCCAGCCCCGGCGGCGCTTCGCGTTGGTGCACTTCGTTTGCGCGGGAGACTACACCACCCTGCTCGATCAGCTCTACGCGGTCGACGCCGCTCCTGTCGACTACCTCCGGAGCGGCGGCGACCCGCGCTTCGTCGGCGTCTGGCGCCGTCACGGGCGCAGCGTCGCCCTGGTCGATCTGCGCCGGCTGCTGGGCCGCGACGTGTCGCGCCCACCCCGACACGTGCTGATCGCCGACAGCGGCCAGGGGTTGATCGGGTTTCTCACCGATGAGGTGCAGCGCATCGACTACGTCGAAGCGGCCGAGAAGAGCCTGGTGGTGCGCTGGCGCGGTGACATCGACCCCGAGGCTCCGGCGATCGAGCGCGCCAAGCGGCTGGTGGCGCTCGGCGTCGGCGCCCGCCATCAGGTCATGGCCATGATCTGCCTCCAGGGACTGGCAGCCGACCTGGCGCTGAGCAGCGCGGCGCTGTCGACTGCCGACGACGCCGCCGAGCCCGCCTAGCTCGGCCTGCCCTGGTCTGGGCTGCGTTGCGCAGCGGGCGCGGCATCGCTCTCGCCGTCATCATCCACGCGACTCGCGCCACCTTCAGCGTCGGCGCCGTCCGAGGTTCGATCGAGTGCCGCCTCGTCGGCGTCCGCCTCCCGGGTCAGATGCGCCGGCAGGTCGCGCTTCATCCGCACGCCCAGCTTTTTGAGCGCCAGCGCCTGGCCGACCAGGCTGCCCTGGCCGGTTGATAGCCGCCCCATGGCCTGGTCGTAGCTGCCCTGTGCCCGGCCCAGGTGGCGGCCGACATCCTCGAGGCTCGAGACGAAGCCCTGGAATTTGTCGAGCAGCTTGCCGGCACGCTCGGCGATATGGCGCGCGTTCTCGTTCTGGCGCTCCAGATTCCACAGGCTTGCCACGGTGCGCAGGCTGGCCAGCAGCGTGGTCGGCGTGACCACGATGATGTCGCGGGAGAAAGCCTCCTGAAACAGGCTTTCGTCATGCTGGAAGGCGACCGCGAAGGCCGGTTCGACCGGCATGAACAGGAATACGAAATCGGGCGAACGCAGTCCCGGCAATCGCGGATAGTCGCGCCCGGAGAGGGCGTCGATATGGCTTCTCACCGCTTGAACGTGCGCGCGTAGCGCCTGCTCGCGCTCGGCGTCGTCATCGGCATTGACGTAGCGCACGTAGGCGTTGAGCGAAACCTTGGCATCGACGATCAGGTGCTTGTCGTCGGGCAGGTAGATCACCGCATCCGGGCGTTGGCGACCCTGCTCGCCGTCGATCGAGACTTCGCGCCGGTATTCGATGTCGCGGCGCAGGCCCGAGCGCTCCAGCACCGACTCCAGCATCATCTCGCCCCAGTTGCCCTGCATCTTCTTGTCGCCCTTGAGGGCACGGGTGAGATTGGCGGCCTCTTCGGTGATCTGGCGGTTGAGCGAGGCGAGTTGATCGATCTGCACCTTGAGCGTGGTGCGTTCGCGCACTTCCTGACCGTGAAGCTCCTCGAGACGCTGACGAAAGCCGCTGACCTGCTCGCGAAACGGTTTCAGCAAGGCTTCCAGGCTGTCCCGGCTCTGGGCGCTGTAGGTGCGCTGGCGCTCGTCGAAGATGCGCCCGGCAAGCGATTCGAACTCGTGCCCCATCCGCGTCTTCGCCTGCTCCAGCAGCTGGAGCTGTTCCGCGTGCTGGTTCTGCTGCTGCTCGTGGCGAGTCTCGAGCCGGCCGTACTGCTCGCGCAGTGTCGCCAGGCGTTCGTTGAGGGCCTCTAGTTGCTGCTCGCGGGTGCCAAGCTGCTGCTGCAGTTGCGCCTGGCGCTCGCGCAGATCGTCCTGCTGACCGTCGCTCTGGGCCAGCTCCTGCTCCAGGCGCTGGCACTGCGCCTCGCTGGCCTGGAGCCGCGTCAGCAGGCTGTCGCGCTCGCGTGCGAAACGCTGGCGCTGCCACACCACGACGCCGATCAGGACCGTCACCAGGCCACCGATCAGGACGAGCCCGCCGGCCGACTGCAACAGCCATTCCCCCACTCCGCCATTCATCGCATCGCTTCCTCTTGACCCGGCGCCCGCTCGCCACCCTGCGGCGGCCACCATCCCCGAGTCGGCGCCCGCGCGCAAGCCGCGAACTCCGGACCGGGCGTGTCCCACGCGCGTTTTTCCTTGAACTTTGCCCAGACTATCCCAAACTTTCGAGGTAAGCCGAGACATGGACCGGGATGGCCCGTGGGCTTGCTATTCATCGAAACATCAAGCCGCTATATCAAGACCAGGAGGTCAAGATGGCTCAGCAACTCAACGGTAAACGTGTCGCAATCCTCGCCGCCGACGGCTTCGAGGAGTCAGAACTCTCCTCCCCTCGTGCCGCGCTGCAAGGCCAGGGCGTCGAGACTCACGTCATCACGCCGGACGGCAAGGGCATTCGCGCCTGGGCCGAGACGGACTGGGGTGACACCTACGAGGCGGACAAGAGCCTCGATGAGGTCAACGAATCCGACTATCATGCCCTGGTGCTGCCAGGTGGTCTGTTCAACCCCGATACGCTGCGACTCAACGACAAGGCCCTGGCGTTCGTCAGGCACTTCTTCGAAGCCGGCAAGCCGGTCGCCGCGATCTGTCACGCGCCGTGGATCCTGATCAACGCCGGCGTCGTCGAGGGCCGCAGGATGACCTCGGTGCCCTCGGTCGCACAGGATCTGAAAAATGCCGGCGCCCAGTGGTTCGACGAGTCGGTCGTGGTCGACAGCGGCCTGGTCACCAGCCGCACGCCGAAGGATCTCGACGACTTCAACGGCAAGTTGCTGGAAGAGCTGGCCGAGGGTCGGCACAGCAAGCAGCACGCCTGATCGACGCTCGACAACGACCGTCCGGACGCCCACCCTATGGTGGGCGTTTTTCGTGGGCCAACGCCCCGCTCTTCCGACTGCCCGTCGGATCCTGACCTGGAGTCCCGCATGCTTGCCGACACCGACTTCTCCTCGAGGCCGACGATCTTCCGCTGCGCTGTCGCCCTGATCCTCACGATCCCGATGACCTCGCAGGCCGTGGCCTCCGACATCGGCTGCGAGGCCAAGCGCAAGCATCTCGAGCAGCAGCTCGCGCAAGCCGATACCAACCATCAGTCTCACCGTGCCGCAGGGCTGCGTCGCGCGCTGAACGCGGTCGAAGATCACTGCACTACGGCTTCCTTGATCAGCGACAGCCGCCAAACGCTTGCGGATCTCGAAGAGGAACGTCAGGAGCAGCGTGAAGCGCTCGACGAAGCGACACGGGAGGACGACCGGGAGGATATCGCCAAACACCGGCGCAAACTCAAGAGACTCGATGCCGAAATCGCTTCGGAGCGGCATCGATTGACAGCGCTGGAAGCGCTCGAGGAATAGACGCAACGGGCCGAGACTTTGCACGATAACCCGCGAATTCCCATACTCATCGTTAATCAAACCTAGGATTGCCAGCCATCGTGCCCCACTCTTCCGACACTG
>NZ_CEXLVS010000289.1:0-4763 GCF_982684285.1 Salinicola sp.
GCGCTGATCATGAGCTTCCTGCGGGATCGTGACGCGAGCGAAGCGATGGACGTGCTCGAGAGAGCGGCGCCCTTCTACGAGTCGATCGACGCCGTCGGACTCGATAGTGCCGAGGTGGGCAATCCGCCGGCCAAGTTCGCGGCGGTGTTCGAGCGGGCCAAGGCGCTGGGTATTCCACGCGTCGCCCACGCGGGGGAAGAGGGGCCGGCGGCCTATATCAGCGAGGCGCTGGACGTACTCGACATCTGTCGAATCGATCATGGCGTGGCTTGCCTGCAGGATGCCGAACTGATGGTTCGCCTGCGGGAGTCGCAGATTCCGCTGACGGTCTGTCCGCTTTCCAACGTGCGATTGAAGGTCGTTCCGACGATGGAAGATCATCCGTTGCCCGCGATGATCGAGCAGGGTGTGAACGTGACGCTCAACTCGGACGATCCGGCCTATTTCGGTGGCGGCGTGCTGAACAATTATTTGGCGTGTTACGAGGCCTTCGAGTGGGATCGTGATCGCTTCAAGCAGCTGGCGGGTAACGCCATCGAGGCCGCGTTCATGCCGGAAACCCGCCGCAGCGAGCTTCTGGAAAGGCTATCGACCTGCTGAACGGTTTCGAATGTCGCGCGACACTGCCCGCTGTCATCGGCGGGCAGTCTCGTTTAGCCCTCTAGATAGGCGGTTTTAGCCCTCTAGATTGGCGGCAGTGTCCTGCGGTGCGGCGGCCAGCCTGGCAAGAAACGGGGTCAGCCGGTCGAGCGCTTCCTTGGCAAGCTCGGGAGCGATAGCGAAGCAGATCCGCAGATAGTCTTCACCTTCCGGGCCGAAGGCACTGCCCGGCGCTACGCCGACTTTGGCTTCCCGCAGAATTCGCTTGGCCGTCTCCAGGCTGGATTCATCGAGCCCGTGAACCTTGAAGAACAGGTAGAAGGTGCCCTGAGGCGAGAATACGGTCACGTTGTCCAGCGCGCTCAGGCCCTCGACCAGGATGTCTCGCGAGGCTCGACAACGTTCGACCTGCTGGCGGATGAATTCGTCACCATCTTCCAACGCGACGATGCAAGCCCGCTGGATGAACGATGCCACGCCAGTGGTGTTGTACTGGCAGAGGCGGGCGAACAGCTGATCCATGCCTTTAGGGAACACGACCCATCCCGCGCGCCACCCCGTCATGCACCAGTTCTTGGAAAACGTGTTGGTCACCAGAAGCTTGTCATTCGGCCCGCAGATCTGCAGGAAGGATGCCGCTGGGCCTTCGTCGTCATAAACGAAATGGTTGTAGACCTCGTCGGCCACGATCCATAGCCCCTTGTCGCGACAGAACTCCTTCAATCGCTGCATGTCCTCGAGCGGCATGCGCCAGCCCGTCGGGTTGGATGGCGAGTTGATGAAGATGGCGCGAGTGCGGTCTGTCACTTTGGCGAAAAGCTTGTCCAGGTCGAGCGAGATGTCGCCACCCGGGAAGAAATCGAAGGGCACCGAGACGTTGACCCCACCTACGATCTCGATCATCTGCTTGGCGTTGGGCCATGCCGGCGTCGGCATGAGGACCTCGTCGCCTTCATCGAGAATCGCCTGCATGGCCATGGTGACGGCGTTCATGCCGCCAATGGTGACGCAGAAGCGATCGCTGGAGATGTCCGCCTGCCAGTGCCGACGATGGTAGTCGGAGAGCGCCTGGCGCAGTTCGGGCAAGCCTTGAGAGTAGCTGTAACGGGTATCGTCATCCGCCAGTGCATCCATCGCCGCCTGCTTGATGTAGACAGGCGTGGGCAGATCCCCTTCACCGATCCAGAGCCGCACGACCGAGGCATCGTGCCGGGCAAGGTCCGCGACCGCGACGATCTGGTTGTCGGGCATCTCCTGAACGCGGGAAGAGCAGGATTGACGCAGGTTGGCGGGGATTACGTCGAACATGGATGTCTCGCACGTGGGGAGTGGGCCCGCCCAATCTTATAACGCCATCGATTTGACGTGCTAATCGTCTCTTTGGTCGAGCCCCGACGCGCTAACATTTTATAACGCGCTGGATTTGCTAAGGTTTGTAAAACCTGCACTACGATTAGCAAAAGCATTACAGAATAATTGATAAATTTTTGTTGCATGCGGATACAAAAACGTTACTTTTCGCGAATGACGGGGCACTGGTCTCCGCTTCTTCGGTCTGCTGAGGTGAAAGTCGATGGCTGCTCTCGTCACTGTCGTTCGGGTTGATGGCAATGTCTTTTTGATGGACCCGCAAAAGCCCCTGGTTCAGGGGATGGCGGTTCCGGAAGGCGCCACTCTCTTCTCCCCGGACGGCGGCCGACTGATTCTCGCCGACGGTACCGTGCTGCCGTTGAGTGCAGGGCAGCCGTTGACATTGCAGGTCATCGAAGGCGTCGCCACGTTGACCATGGCGGAACCTGCTGCGGCGGATCCGGAGGTGGCGGCACTGCAGGCGGCCATCGCTTCCGGACAGGATCCCACGGCCATTCAGGAAGCCCCGGCGGCCGGTGCCGGAGAGGGCGGCGGGACGATGTCGGAGGGCGGCGGTTTCTCCGCGCCTTTCGACATCGCCCGGACCGGACGCGAAGAGTCCAGTACCTATCGCTATGCAGCGGCACTGTCCGATCCCGGTCGGGTGACGGTGACGCCCGCGAGCTTCAATCCGGAGCCGAACGCGACGCCGGGCGACGGCACGGCAGACGGCGGGGCTACGCCGACCCCGGCCGTCAGTGTCAGCCTCGATGCCATCGCTATCGATGACATCGTCAATCTCGCGGAATCGGGCCAGAGCATCACCGTCAGCGGCAAGGGCGGCGGAGACGCTGTCGCGGGAGACCAGGTCACGGTCACCATCGGTGGTGTCGTCTATTCTGCGGTGCTGGACGAGGATCTCGGCTTTTCGGTTGTCGTCCCGGGCAGCCTGCTGGCTCAATTTCCCTCGGCCACGGCAACGTTGACGCATGCCAGCGAGGGCAGCGTGGTCACCGCGACCTCGACCCGGCCCTACAGTGTCGATCTCGATGCGCCGGCGCCAACCGTGCAGTTGGATACCCTCGCTGACGACGACGTGATCAACGCCGCCGAGTCCGGTCAATCCATTACCCTGACGGGGCGTGTTGGCGGCGATGCCGTGGCGGGCGATACCGTCACCATCGCTATCGGCGGCCAGCAGTATCGGGTGCCGGTCGCCGACGATTTGACCTTTAGCGTCGTCGTGCCGGGCAGCCTCCTGGCAACGGCGCCAGGCTCGACGGTGACGGCCGTAGTCAGCCACACCGATGCGGCCGGCAACACCGGTACCGCCACGACGACGCACGCCTATGGCGTCGACACGACGTCACCGACGCTCGGTATCACCCTGGACACCATCGCCGGCGATGACGTCGTCAACGCCGCCGAAGCCAACCAATCGATCCCGGTGACCGGCAAGGTCAGCGGTGAATACGCCGCCGGCGATCGCGTGACACTGACCGTGGGCAACCAGACCTATACCGGCAGCGTCAAAGCCGACGGCTCGTTCAGCATCACCGTGCCCGGAAGCCAGCTGGCCCAGAATGGCTCGATACAGGCCGTTGTCAGCCACACCGATGCGGTTGGCAACACCGGCAGCGCCAATACCGCCGGCAGCTATACCGTCGATACCATCGCGCCGGCCGTCACGATCAGCCTGAATACCATCGCCGGCGACGACGTGATCAACGCCGCCGAATCGCGGCAGAATGTTACCTTGAGCGGCAAGGCCGGCGGCGATGCGGTCAGCGGCGACACGGTGACGATCGAGATAGGCGGCCAGACCTACACCACGACGGTGGGTGCCAACGGCAACTTCAGTGTCTCTGTCCCGGGTGCGGTGCTGGCCAACGCCGGCGCCGACCGGATCAATGCCACGGTCAGCCACACCGACGCGGCCGGCAACACCGGCACCGCCACGACCACGCACACTTATGGTGTCGACACCACGCCGCCAACGGCGATTGCCGATACTGGCTCGACCCAGCAGGAGCAGGGGCTGAGCATCGATGCGGCACACGGTGTTCTGGCCAACGATTCTGACTTGGGAAGCGACGGGTCGACGCTGCATGTCGTTGCCATCAATGGCAGCTCGGAGGGCGTTGGAAAGTCCATCGCCGGTTCCAACGGCGGAACGTTCATCGTTCAATCCGACGGCAGTTATCGATTCTTGCCGGGAGATACCTACAACTCACTCGCTGCGGGCGAAAAAACCACCTCCCAGATCAGTTACACCGTCAGCGATGGCCACGGCAATGTCGCAGTGACAACCTTGACTGCGACGATTGTCGGCACCAACGACGCGGCTATCATCAGCGGCCCTGCTGTTGGCAGCGTCGTTGAAGATAGTGGCGTTAGCGGCGGGAAACTCGCCACGACGGGCACGCTCTCGGTGACCGACATCGATACCGGACAGTCGAGTTTCAACCCGGGTAGCGCGACCTTCATGGGTGCCAGTGGAACGACTGATGGCGTGACCTCCTCGCTGGGCTCGCTTTCCATCACGGCCGATGGTCGGTGGACCTTCAATGTCGATAACAGCAAGGTTCAATACCTTGGTGAAGGTCAGGTTCGAACCGAGACCTTTGCAGTGAAATCGGCTGACGGTTCCGCGAGTCAGACCATCACGATCGATATCATCGGCACCAACGACGTGCCGGTCGCCAAGGCGGATATTCAGAGCACCGGCGAGAATCAGGTGCTCGAAGGAAAAGTGCCGACGGCAAACGAAGTCGAAGGCGCACTGGACAGCGACCAGATCGCGAACAGAGTGG
>NZ_CEXLVS010000290.1:0-4753 GCF_982684285.1 Salinicola sp.
CGATGCGGACGAACGCTTCCAGACGTTTCTCGATGTCCGGCATGATCACCAGTTAGTTGACGATCGGGTTGGGAGACTCGGCGGCGATGATGCCGGGTTCGGAGATCCCCAGATACCGGCTGCCATGGCGGCGCTGTTTGGCGTGGGCCAGATTGGCGCCCTTCATGGGCCCTTTCATGGCGCCAGGGCCGCAGCCGGTGCAGATGTCCAGACCGCGCAGCCCCATGTGATAACCCACGCCCTTGGTATAGTCGTACTCCTCGCGGGTGATCGAATGTCCTCCCCAGCAGACCACCATGCTCGGCTCCTGCGCCGTACGCAGGGTGCTGGCATTGCGCAGGATGTGGAATACGGCGTTGGTGGCGCCCTCGTTGGTCTCCAGGTCGAACTTGGGGTTGTTCTGGATTTCGTTGTAGACGTAGACGATGTCACGCAGCACGGCGGATAGCTGCTCGCGCACGCCGCGAATCATGCGGCCGTCGACGAACGCGCAAGCCGGCGCATTGGAGAGCTTGAGCCGGATGCCGCGATCCTGCTGCAGGACCTCGATGTCGAAGTCCTTGTAGGCCTCCATCACCGCCAGGCCATCGTCGGTGGGCGTGTCACAATTCAATATGGCCAGTGCGCAGCGGCGCACGAGATCGTGAAGGCCGCTGGTGGAGGTGTCCCTGAGTCGATTGACTTCGGATTGAGAGAGCACCTCGAGACTGCCCTCGGGGGAGACGATGGTCGATAGCGTCTCAGGCATGGACGGCATCCTCGTGCAAATAGGTTCGGTGATTCAATGTTCGGCTCTTGCGGCGGCGGTTTGCCAGAGTCCTGCGATCTGTTCGCGATCGGCTTCGCTCATGTTGTCCTGAGCGAAGGTGCTCTCCAGCCACTGCCAATAGGTGGCGTCGAAGTCTTCCGCTTCGACGTCGGCTGGATCGTACTCGGCCATCTCCTGCACCAGGCCGATTTGGGGAATCATGTAGCCGAGCGCGAAAAGCTCGCTGTCATCGGCGCTCTGTTCCATCGCGAGTAGCGTTTGTTGCACGGCCTTGGCGCGCTGCGCAAAGGGATCAGACATAGCGTTCTTCAATCCTGAGTGAGAGCCCGCCAATGCTAACATAGGCGCTGGCGCCTATCGCAGTGGGGCGGGCCAGGGCGGGCCGGTTCCATCGTGGTGGCGTTGGGGTTCGGCGGGGTATCGCGACCTGAAATCGAGGGGGAGGACGAGAGCCGGTTCGGGCCGTTCCCGGGTGTGGCGGTGCGCCCGGGTGTGGCAGTGCGAGTCCGGCCATAAATTGCTATGATTGGAGAGTCCACAGGCGACAACGAGGCGTTATCGACCTTGGCAGACTCAGGCCATCGAATCGAAGCGCTTTAACTGCGTACAGCGTGAGTGATCCGCGTTTCCATGTTCAACGCCCAGTATTTTCGCACCTACATGATGCTCGTCGAGACGGGCAGCTTCACTCAGACCGCGGGCAAGCTGGACATGACCCAGCCGGGCGTCAGCCAGCATGTGCGCAAGCTCGAGGAGTATCTCGGTCGCTCGCTGCTCAATCGACATGGCCGCCGCTGCTCGTTGACCGACGCCGGGCGCCGGGCCTACGACTACGCGGTGAAGCTCTTCGCCGAGCATGAGCATTTCCGTCATTCACTGGATGACGACTCGCCGGACAGCGGCGAATGCCGCATTGCCTCGCCCGGTAGCGTCGGACTGATGTTCTATCCTTTCCTGCTGGGATATCAGCAGATGCACCCGGGGCTGACGGTCAACTACAGCTTCGCGTTCAACCACGAGATCGCGCAGGATGTGGTCGCGGGGCGTTACGACGTCGGCATCGTGACCGAGGTCAGCAAGCATCCCGACCTGAGTTACGAGGAGTGGCACCAGGAGCCCCTGTGCCTGGTGGTACCGGCCGACTTCGCCGGCACCAGTCTCGGTGAACTGCTCGCGCTGGGGTTCGTCAACTACAACGACGGCAATACCAACGCGAGCCTCCTGCTGAAGAGCAACTTCGGCAGCGAATTCCGCAGCATGAGCCATTTCCCGCGCCAGGGTTTCACCAATGAAGTGGGGCAGGTTCTGGACGCGGTGGCCAGGGGGCTGGGATTCACGGTGGTGTCGCGCCCGGTGCTGGAAACCTCTCCATGGCAGCGCCAGGTCAAGGAGGTCACGCTGTCGAAACCGGTCTATGAAACGTTGCATCTGGTATCGCGAACGGACGTCGAACTGCCCAAGCGTTACCGCCAGTTGCTGGAGTCCTTTCGCCAGCAGCGGCTCAATTCGCTTTATGGCTATAGTGAACTGCCCGCCATGGAACCCAACTAGGGGCCGTCTGAAAACTGCCCGTGCTTGTCCATACGGCGTTAAAATCAGTCTCACTGAACCATATCTGTCCATTCCGGAACGACAACGGCCGCTCGATGAGCGGCCGTTGTCGTCGGGTCCTCCCTACGCTTCAGAGAGCCTCTCGATAGGCCTCGATCGGTGGGCAGCTGCAGATCAGGTTGCGGTCACCGAAGACGTTGTCGACCCGATTGACCGCCGGCCAATATTTGGCTTCGCGCACGGCATCGGTCGGGAACGCCGCCCGCTCCCGGGAGTAGGGTCGATTCCAGTTCTCCTCGGTCACGTCCGCCATGGTGTGCGGTGCCAATACCAGAGGGTTGGCGTCCTTCGGCCATTCACCGGATTCGACCCTGGCGATCTCTTCACGAATCGCGATCATGGCGTCGCAGAAGCGATCGATCTCATAGCGCGACTCGGATTCGGTGGGCTCCACCATCAGCGTACCCGCCACCGGGAACGACATCGTCGGGGCGTGGAAGCCGTAGTCCATCAGGCGCTTGGCAATGTCTTCCTCGCTGATGCCGGAGGCGGCCTTGAGCGGTCGCACATCGAGAATGCACTCGTGCGCCACCGTGCCGTTGGCACCCTGGTAGAGAACCGGGTAGTGCGCTTCCAGTCGCTTGGCGATGTAGTTGGCATTGAGAATGGCCAGCTCGGTCGCTTCGCGCAGGCCGCGAGCCCCCATCATCTTGATGTAGGCCCAGGAGATCGGCAGGATCGAGGCGCTGCCGAAGGCTGCCGCCGACACCGCGCTGGAACCCGTCTCGATGCCTTCCTGCGGGGTCATGACATGATTGGGCAGGTGGGGCGCCAGGTGGGCCTTGACGCCGATCGGACCCATGCCGGGGCCGCCGCCGCCATGAGGAATGCAGAAGGTCTTGTGCAGGTTGAGGTGCGAGACGTCACCGCCGTAGTCACCGGGACGGCAGAGCCCGACCTGGGCGTTCATGTTGGCCCCGTCGATGTAGACCTGCCCGCCGTTGTCGTGGACGATCCGGCAGGCGTCACGAATGTTCTCCTCGAACACGCCGTGGGTCGATGGGTAGGTGAGCATGATCGCCGACAGATTGGCGCTGTGTTTCGTCGCCTTGGCTTCGAGGTCCGCCATGTCGATATTGCCATCGCGATCGCACTCGACGACGACCACCTTCATCTGGGCCATGGCCGCTGAGGCAGGGTTGGTGCCATGCGCCGAGCTCGGGATCAGGCAGATATCGCGGTGGCCCTCGCTCACGGCGGCCTGATACCGCCGAATCGCGACCAGGCCCGCGTATTCGCCCTGGGCGCCGGAGTTCGGCTGCATCGATATGCCGTCGTAGCCGGTGATCTCGATCAGGAAATCGCTCAGCTCGGTGATCATCTGACGGTAGCCGGTCGCTTGCGCCGCGGGGGCGAAAGGATGGATGTTGGCAAATTCGGGCCAGGTGATCGGTATCATCTCGCTGGTGGCGTTCAGCTTCATGGTGCAGGAACCCAGCGGAATCATCGCGTGGCCCAGCGAGAGATCGCGGTTTTCCAGGCGCTTGAGGTAGCGCAGCATCTCGGTCTCGCTGCGGAAACGCTGGAAGTTGGGATGTTGTAGAAAGTCGCTCTGGCGGCGGTAGGCGGCGGGGATTCCGCTGGCGCTTCGTTCCACGGCCTGATGGTCGAGCTCGCTGACGGAGAGGCCGTGCTCCTCGCCGATCAGCACATCGAAGAGTTCCGCCAGATCGGCGGCGGTGGTGGTCTCGTTGAGGCTGACCCCGACTTCACCGTCGGCGGGATAGCGCAGGTTGATCTCGCGGGTCAGCGCGCGGCCCTGGATCCGGTGGCTGTCGACACCGGACAGCGTCAGCGTGTCGAACCAGCTGTCGTGCTTGAGTGCGATTCCATGCTGCTTCAGGCCCAGCGCGAGCAGGGTCGTGAGGCGGTGAATGCGGCCGGCGATGGTCTGCAGCCCCTCGGCACCATGATAGGTCGCATAGAAGCCGGCGATATTCGCCAGTAGCGCCTGCGCGGTGCAGATGATGGAGGTCGCCTTCTCGCGACGGATGTGCTGCTCGCGGGTCTGCATCGCCATGCGCAGCGCCGGGCGTCCGCGGCTGTCCTTGGAAACGCCGATCACCCGGCCGGGCAAAGAGCGCTTGAGGCCCTCGCTGGCGGCGAAGAACGCCGCGTGGGGGCCGCCATAGCCCATCGGGACACCGAAACGCTGCGAGTTGCCCAGCACGATATCCACGCCCATGGCGCCGGGCTCCTTCAGCATGACCAGGCTCATCAGGTCCGCCGCGACGCAGGTCATGACCTGGCGCGAGCGTGCCTCGGCGACGATGTTTTCGATATCGCCGACCTCACCGTCGACACCGGGGTACTGCAGCAGCGCACCGAAGACGTCCTCCTGTGCCAGCTGGCTCGCGGGTGCCACGACCAGTT
>NZ_CEXLVS010000291.1:0-4602 GCF_982684285.1 Salinicola sp.
CTCTCCGGGCTGATCACCGAAGCCGACTGGCGGCACTGGCGTGCTCACGACATCCAGCCCTATCTCGACGTGGCGCTGGAAGCGTTCGGTGAGGAGCGGCTGCTGTTCGGCTCCGACTGGCCGGTCTGCCTGGTGGCCGGAAGCTATCACGACGTCCTGGCGCTGATCGATGACTGGGCCACCCGACGCGGGCTCGACAAGAAAGCGCTGTTCGGCGGCAACGCTCGACGCCTGTATGGCTTGAAGATGCCTGATGTGCGCTCGCTGAACGCTCCCGACAACGATAAAGAGCCCGGCACATGAACCTGGAAATCCAAGACAACGTCATCATCGTCACCGGCGGCGCCTCCGGCATCGGGGCTGCGATCAGCGAAGCGCTGGTCGCCGAGGGGGCGATACCGATCATCGTGGCGCGCGACGAACCGCCGGCGGAATGGCTGGCGAAGCTCCGCGAAGCCGGCAGCATAGAGTTCATCGCCACGGAGCTGACCGACGACGAAGCCTGCCGCTCGGCGGTGGCCCGGATAGTCGACCGGCATGGGCGGCTCGATGGGCTGGTCAACAACGCCGGGGTCAACGACCGGGTCGGGCTCGAGGCCGGGGTCGAGGCGTTCCAGGCCTCGCTGGACCGCAATCTGCTCCACTACTACGCCATGGCGCATCACAGCCTGCCCCACCTGCGGCGAAGCCGTGGCGCCATCGTCAATGTCGCCTCCAAGACCGCGCTCACCGGCCAGGGCGGTACCAGTGGTTACAGCGCGGCCAAGGGTGGCCAGTTGGCGCTGACCCGGGAGTGGGCGGTGAGCCTCGCCGGCGACGGCATTCGCGTCAACGCGGTGGTGCCGGCCGAGGTCATGACCCCGCTCTATCGCCGCTGGATCGACAGCTTCGACGACAGCGAGGCCCGCCTCGCCGCCATCACCGCCACGATTCCCCTCGGCCAGCGCATGACCGAGCCCCGGGAGATCGCCGACAGCACGCTGTTCCTGCTGTCGCCACGGGCGTCCCACACCACCGGTCAGTGGCTGTTCGTCGACGGCGGCTACGTTCATCTCGATCGCGCCATGACGGCGCCTTCGGCAACGGATCGGCAAGGCTGACGAACGGAGGTCGAAGACATGCGTTACTGCCTGGCGCTGGACCTGGCCGAAGACGACGCCGCGATTGCCGAGTACGAGCGCCGACACCGGGAGGTCTGGCCGGAAGTCGAATCACACCTGCGCGACTGCGGGGTGGAAAGCCTGGAGATTTTTCGCTTGGGCTCGCGACTGGTCATGGTCATGGAAACCGATGACGACCGATTCAGTTTCGACGCCATGGCCGCCGCCGAGCGTGACAACCCGGCGGTGCAACGGTGGGAGGCGGAAATGTGGCGCTACCAGCGCCCGACGCCCTGGACGGAGGAGAACAACAAATGGCAACCCATGACGCCAATCTACCGCTTGGGCGCGGCATGAAAGCCCCGGCAGCCACGCGCACGCGCCACCTGCGCAAGTGGGGCCTACCGGTGGAGACGCTGGTGCTCGGCCTCACGCTACTGCTATGGGTGGTGATGGCGCTGACGACCTCGACCTTTCTGACGACCAATAACGTGGTCAACATTCTGCGCCAGGTGTCGATCGACAGCATCATCGCCTTCGGCGTGCTGTTCCCGATCCTGATCCGCGGTATCGATCTGTCGGTGGGCTCGGTGGTGGCGCTCTCCGGCGTCGTCTGCGCGACGCTGCTGACCGCGGGCGTGCCGATTCCCCTCGCCATTGCGCTGACGCTCGTACTCGGCGTGGCAATCGGCTCGCTCAACGCCTTCTCCGTCTACCGCCTCGGCATCCCGGCCTTCATCATCACCCTCGCCGGCCTGCAGGCGTTTCGCGGTGGCGCCTTCCTGGTCAGCGACGGCACCAGCGTGTTCGGCCTGCCCAAGGCGCTCTCCGCCTTTGCCCGCGCCGAGTGGCTCGGCATTCCGTCGCTGTTCTGGAGCATGCTGGTCATCGGCGTGGTGCTGCACTTCATCCTCAGCCGTACGCGCACCGGACGCTACATGATCGCCATGGGCAGCAACCACGAGTCCGCCCGCCGCGCAGGGATCAACATCAAGCGCATCGTCTTCTTCGCCTACATCGTCAGCTCCGTCACTGCCTGCATCGCCGGCATGCTGCTGATGGCGCGCATGAGCATCGGCTCGCCCACCGCCGGGGTCGCCTACGAGCTCAACGCCATCGCCGCCGCCGTGGTGGGGGGCGCCAGCCTGTTCGGCGGTCGCGGTAGCGTACTCGGCACCTTCATCGGCGCCCTGCTGTTCGCCACCATCGCCAACGCCGCCAACCTGCTGGGCATCGACTCGTTCTGGCAGATGGTCGCGACCGGGGTTCTCATCGCCGCGGTCGTCTATGTCGACAACCTGCATAAGCGCCGCCAGAGCGGCGTGAAATAGGAGACCGACCATGTCGCTACTCGAAGTCAGGGATCTCAAGAAACGCTTCGGTGCCGTGGAAGTCCTCTGCGGGGTCGACCTCACCCTCGACGCCGGCGAGGTGCTCGCCGTGGTGGGTGACAACGGCGCCGGCAAATCGACGCTGATCAAGCACATCTCCGGCGTCTACCGCCGCGACAGCGGCGACATCGCCCTCGGTGGCAAGGCGGTGGCATTCGACTCCCCCAAGGAGGCGCGCCGCGCCGGCATCGAGACCGTCTATCAGGATCTGGCGCTGGCCGACGAACTCTCGGTGGGCGCCAATATCTTCCTGGGGCGCGAGCCGGTCCGCCGCTGGCTCGGCCTGCTGCCGGTGATCGATCGCGGGCGCATCCTGCAGGAGACGCAGCGGCTGATCGATAGCATCGAAAGCCACATCCCCGATGGCGCCAGCACGGTCGCGGGGTTGTCCGGCGGGCAACGCCAGGCCGTCGCCATCGCGCGCGCACTCTACTGGGATGCCAAGGTGGTGATCCTCGACGAGCCCACCGCCGCGCTGGCGGTGATGGAGCGGGAGAACGTCATCAAGCTATCGCGAATGCTCGCCGCCAAGGGCGTCGGCGTGATCTACATCGGTCACAACCTGGTGGAGATCCTGGAAGTCGCCGACCGCATCGCGGTGATGTATCGCGGCCGCATCGTCCACGTCGCGCGATCCGAGGAGACCACCCAGGAGGAGCTGATCAAGTACATGACCGGCTACAGCGAACGCCGGGAGAGCGCCGCCTGAACGCGGCACTCCATTTCGAAAGGCAGCAACGACCGCAGGACCCGAAGACCAACCACAATATGCGGAGAACGCTCATGCCAAGCCACACGCCACGCTCACGTCGACTCGCCCCGCTCGCCCTCGGCGTTGCGCTCGCCGGGCTCTCGACCAGCCCGCTCGCCAGCGCCCAGGACGCCGACATCACCATTCCGGTGGTGATCAAGGCGACCACCGCCTCCTACTGGCAGGCGGTGTTCGACGGCGCCCACCAGGCAGCCGACCGTCTCGGCATCCAGATCGAGGAGCTGGGGCCGGCCAACGAGACCGAGGTCGCCCGCCAGATCTCGATCATGGAGAACCTGATCAGCCGCAAGCCCACGGCGATCGTCCTCGCCCCGGTTTCCACCGATGCCATGGCCGGTCCGGTGGAGAGCGCGACCGCCGCCGGCATTCCGGTGGTGATCATCGACTCCGGCGTCGACACTGATCGCTACGCCTCGTTGATCGCCACCGACAACTTCGCCGCGGGCCAGCGCGCCGGACATGCGCTGGCCGAGTGTATCGAGCGGACCAACGGCGAGGCTTCCGGTCAGGTGGCGTACCTGCGCACCAACCCCAACGGCGAGTCGCTGGTCTCCCGTGACAACGGCTTCCTGGATGCGATCGGCGAGTACCCGGACATCGAGGTGGTCGACAATCGCGTCGCCAACAACGACACCACCAAGGCGATGAACGATACCCTCGACCTGCTCAATCGCTACCCCGAGCTCAAGGGCATCTTCGCCGACAACCAGCTGATGGGAGACGGTGCCGGTACCGCCTTTGCCGAACAGAGCGCGGACGACGTCTGCCTGGTGGCCTTCGACTCCAGCGAGCTCGAGGTGGATTTCCTGCGCCAGGGCGTGATCGATTCCCTGGTCGTCCAGGATCCCTACATGATGGGGTACTCCGGGGTGTGGTTCGCCTACGCCGCGTCCCAGGGCGTCGCGCTACCCAAGAGCGTCGACACCGGCGTCCACGTCGCGACCACCGAGAGCGTCGACGAACCCGACTTCACCGGCCTGCTCGACCCCAAGCAGCGCAAGTTGACGCCCTATCTGGCACCGACCGCGACTGCGGCAGGCGACGAGTAACCCGAGCCGGGGCCGAGCCCGCCGAGTCGGGCCGGCCCCTTCGATCGATCTTACGCCCGGCGATTTGGGTACCCCGCCGGGCCGACCGTCCACGCAATGGTCCGACCTTTGTTCCTTTGGCATACGAGGTCGGCGTTTCAGGAGTCCACACATGCAAGTCGTCGTCTGTTCGAAGCCCGGCGAGATGGCCGTCATCGACCGGCCGGTGCCCGATTGCGGGCCCGGCGAGGCGCTGGTGGCGATTCGCCGTATCGGCATCTGCGGCACCGATATTCACGCCTTCGGCGGCA
>NZ_CEXLVS010000292.1:0-4566 GCF_982684285.1 Salinicola sp.
CCGAGATCACCTCGTATCGCGGCAGCGCCTGCTGGCGGGACTGCAGGAACTCCTGAAGTCGCGTCTTGGGATCTTTCTGCGTGTTGTGCAGATCGATCGCCTCCAGCCGTGTCCCGAACCAGGCCAGCACTCGGCTGCGCGCCACGTCCATGCCGGCGTCGAGATAGATCGCACCGATCACCCCTTCCAGCGCGTCGGCGAGGATGGAGTCGCGACGATGGCCGCCGCTCTTCATCTCGCCCGAGCCCAGCCGCAGGCACTCTCCCAGCTCGAACTCACGTGCCACCACGGCGAGGGTCTGCCCCTTGACCAATCCGGCACGCAGACGGGACAGCTGCCCCTCCCGCGCGGCCGGAAATCGCTTGAACAGCGCCTCGCCGATCACGAAATTGACGATCGAGTCGCCCAGAAACTCGAGTCGCTCATTGTTGGCGCCGCCCACGCTCCGGTGCGTCAGCGCCAGTTCCAGCAGCGTCGGGTCACGGAAGTCGTGGCCGATACGACGGCTGAAGCCTTGCAGAGGATCACTCACGTCATTCCCATTGAGTCGTTGTCTTTGAAACGAAGAGTCGTTGCATTCGACGCAAAGCGGGCGCGGGGAAGTCCCGTCGCCCGCCATGCGAGTCCTGTTGCTGGCCAACGATCCGGGAGCGGGCGTGACAGGCCCGGCGCGGGATCGGTGGCGGGTTATATGAGAATCAGTTTATCTGGCGTACCGTACTGAAGCTAGGCAATCCGCCATCCCAGTGCATCCACACGGCGAACGCCTTGCCGACGATGTTCTTCTCCGGCACGAATCCCCAGTAGCGGCTGTCATTGGAGTGGTCACGGTTGTCGCCCATCATGAAGTATTCATGATCCGGCACCACGACCTCCCGCATCTGCGGCCCCGGGCTCTGCGGATTGTTGAAGATGCGATGGTCGACATCGCCGAGATGCTCTTCGAACAACTCCTCTCCGGGCGCCTCGGCGGGATCGGCGTCGGTCATCGACTTGGGCACCGGCTTGCCGTTGACGTAGAGCTGCTTGTTCTCGTAGCGGATTCGATCGCCGGGCAGCCCGATGACGCGCTTGATGAAGTTGACCGAAGGATCCTGGGGAAACCGGAAAACCATGACGTCACCGCGCTGGGGTTCTCCGACATCGGCGATTTCGGTGTTGATGACCGGCAGGCGGAGCCCGTAGCTGAACTTGTTGACCAGGATGAAATCGCCGATCTCCAGGGTCGGGCGCATGGAACCGGAGGGAATCTGGAAGGGTTCGATGACGAAACTGCGCAGCACCAGGACGATCAGCAGCACGGGGAAAAAGGAGCGGGCATAATCGACCGGCCAGGGGTCCTTGTAGCCCACCGACTTTTCATTACCCTGCGCTGCGGCGGCCGCCTGCTGACGCTGGCGACGGGGACGACGCCAAAACAGGCTGTCCAACAGCCAGACGAGCCCCGTGATGGCGACAGCCAACACCAGTAACAACGAAAAATCCATGAAGTGTTTTCCTACTCGTTCACTTTGAGAACGGCGAGAAACGCATCCTGGGGTATTTCGACGCGACCCACTTGCTTCATGCGTTTCTTGCCGGCTTTCTGCTTCTCCAGCAGTTTCTTCTTGCGCGTGGTGTCACCGCCATAGCATTTGGCCGTCACGTTCTTGCGCAGCGCCTTGACCGTGGATCGAGCCACGACATGGCCACCGATCGTCGCCTGAACCGCCACGTCGAACATCTGACGCGGTATCAGCTCCTTCATCTTGTCGACCAGGATGCGGCCACGGGAGTGGGCATGGTCGCGATGGATGATCAGCGCCAGTGCGTCGACGCGCTCGCCATTGATGAGGATATCCAGGCGCACCAGCTTGGCCGCGTCGAACCTCTCGAAGCTGTAGTCGAGGGACGCGTAGCCCTTGGAGATCGACTTGAGCCGGTCGAAGAAATCCATGACGACCTCGGCCATCGGCAGTTCGTAGACGAGCTGCATCTGGCTGCCGAGCACCTGCATGTCGAGCTGGACCCCACGGCGGTTGACGCACTCCGAGATGACGTTGCCCACGTACTCCTGCGGCACCAGGATGGTGGCGCGCACGATCGGCTCGCGCATCTCCGACACGTTGGCCATGTCGGGCAGTTTCGACGGGTTGGAGATGGTGACCAACTCGCCGTTGTCCATCAGGATCTCGTAATTGACCGTGGGCGCCGTGGTCAGCAGATCGATGTCGTATTCGCGCTCCAGGCGCTCCTGGACGATCTCCATGTGCAGCGTGCCCAGGAAGCCGACGCGGAAGCCGAACCCGAGCGCATCGGAATTCTCCGGCACGTAGTCGAGCGAGGCGTCGTTGAGCGCCAGCTTCTCGAGTGCGTCGCGGAAATCCTCATAATCGTCGGAGCTGACCGGGAACATGCCCGCGTAGACCTGCGGCTTCACTTTCTGGAAACCGGGCAGGCGTGGCACGTCCTTGGTCTTGGTATGGGTGATGGTATCGCCGACGGGTGCACCCTGGATGTCCTTGATCCCGGCAATGACGAAACCCACTTCTCCCGCTCTCAGGATACCGGTGGAGTTCTGCTTGGGCGTGAAGTAGCCGATATCGGTCACCTCCCAGTCGCGACCGGTCGACTTCATCTGGATCTTGTCGCCCTTCTTCAGCGTGCCATCGAACAGACGCACCAGCGACACGACGCCCTGGTAGTTATCGAACCAGGAATCGATGATCAGCGCCTGCAGATGACCCTCGCGGTCTCCCTTGGGCGGCGGGATGTCCCGCACCAGCCGCTCGAGCAGCAGGTCGATGTTGAGACCGCTCTTGGCCGAGACGCGTACGGCATCTTGCGCTTCGAGGCCGATGATCTCCTCGATCTCGTGGGCGACCTTGTCCGGGTCGGCCTGGGGCAGGTCCATCTTGTTGAGCACCGGGAGCACTTCGAGATTCTGCTCGATGGCGGTGTAGCAGTTGGCAACCGACTGCGCCTCGACCCCCTGGGCGGCATCGACCACCAGCAGCGCCCCCTCGCAGGCGTAGAGCGAGCGCGACACTTCGTAGGAGAAGTCGACGTGGCCCGGCGTGTCGATGAAATTGAGCTGATAGGTATTGCCGTCCTGAGCCCGATAGTCGAGCGTGACCGACTGGGCCTTGATGGTAATGCCGCGCTCGCGCTCGAGATCCATCGAGTCGAGCACCTGCTCCTTCAACTCACGCTCCGTCAGCCCGCCGCAGAACTGGATGATGCGGTCGGCGAGAGTGGACTTGCCGTGGTCGATGTGGGCGATGATCGAGAAGTTGCGGATGAACTTCAGTTGCTCGTTACTTGCAGCGTCTGCCATTTAAGCCTTACCGGTAATTTGTACGCGCGCAGTCCACACGGTGGCGCTGTTGCCGAGAAAACGCCGATGGGTGCCGTTCTCTTCCCGCGTGCGGTCGATGACGAATGTGGCGCATTGTACCGACATGACCGGGGCAAGGACAGCAACAAGCCCAAAGCACGCGGCCCCGCCGAAGCGGGGCCGTGTGGCGGGTAGCCGTAGGCTGCCGACCGGCGCCGGTCAGCCCTTGGCCTTCAGCCGCAGCGCCACGAACAGCGAGTTGCCGTCGCGCACGATACGTACCGGGATGGCGCGATCGTCGTCAGCCTTCTTGACCGCGTCGATCAGTTGATCGGCGCTCTCGACCGGCTTCTGGTCGAAGCCGACGATGACATCGCCCGGCTGGATCCCGGCTGCAGCCGCTGCACCGCGCGGGTCGACACGACGAACGAGCGCGCCCTCGTCGATATCCAGCTGCTGCTTTTCCTGATCGCCTAGATCGCTGATCGCGATTCCCAGCTTGGTCTGATCATCGGCAGACCGGGAGGACGGCGCCCCATCGGCAGCCATCTCTTCCGGCCAGTCGCCCACGGTGACGTCGACTTCACGCTTGTCGCCGTTGCGCATGACCTGGAGCTTCACCTCGTCGCCCGGGGCTACCTGGCCGATCAGACGGGGCAGTGTCGTGGAGTCGTCGATATCGGCACCATCGGCACTGAGGATGACGTCGCCTGCCTCGAGCCCCGCTTTCTTGGCCGGGCTGTCGTCGCTGACATCGGAGACCAGCGCACCGCTGGTGCCGTCGAGCCCGAACGATTCGGCGAGATCCTTGGAGACCGGCTGGATCACCACACCCAGCCAGCCACGGCTGACATGACCTTCGGTGCGCAGCTGATCGGCGACGTTCATGGCGACGCTGATCGGAACCGCGAAGGAGAGCCCCATGAAACCGCCGCTCCGGGTATAGATCTGCGAATTGATGCCAACGACCTCGCCGTCGAGATTGAACAGCGGACCGCCGGAATTACCCGGGTTGATGGCAACGTCGGTCTGGATGAACGGAACGTAGGTCTCGCTCGGCAGCGTCCTGTTGATGGCGCTGACGATACCCGCCGTTACCGAATGATCGAAACCGAATGGCGAACCGATGGCGGCAACCCACTCGCCGGCTTGAAGATCATCCGAATTCCCGATCTTGAGCGTGGGCAGATCCTTGGCATCGACCTTCAAGAGCGCCACGTCGGTTCGAGCATCGGAGCCCACCAGCTTGG
>NZ_CEXLVS010000293.1:0-4507 GCF_982684285.1 Salinicola sp.
CCCGCTGCTGCTGGCCACCGGAGAGCTGGTGAGGGTACTTGTCGGCCTGGTCGGTGAGCCCCACCATCTCCAGCAGCTCCATGCCGCGCTTCCTCGCTTCGGCCTTGCTGACACCGAGCACCTGTACCGGCGCCTCGGTCAGGTTGCGCAGCACCGTCATGTGCGGGAACAGATTGAACTGCTGGAACACCATGCCCAGGTGGCTGCGCATCTGGCGCAGGTGCTGCTCGCCGGCCGGCTCGAGCGACTCGCCCTTGCGCTGGTGCCAGAGCGGTTCGCCGCCGACATAGACGACGCCGTCGTTGATCTTCTCCAGCGTCATCAGGATGCGCAGCACCGTCGACTTGCCCGAGCCGGAGGGGCCGATGATCGTCACTTTCTCGCCGCGCTGGACCTCGAAATCGAGTTCGTCGAGTACCACATGATCGCCGAAGCGCTTGACGACCTTGTCGAATTTGATGATGGGATCGCAAATGTCGGTGGCGTCGTTCATTTGAGGGAGAGGCCTCGCTTGGGCAGATGGGTATCCAGGTAGCGCACGCCGAAGGAGGCGATGATCGTCATCACCAGATAGAGGCCGCCAACCATGGAGAGCGGAATCAGGTAGCCGCCGGTGCGATCGCCGATGATCTTGGCCACGCCGAGCATCTCCAGCACGGTCACGACCGACAGCACGGGCACGTCTTTCATGATCGAGACCAGATAGTTGCCCAGCGCGGGAATGATGCGCGGGATCGCCTGCGGCAGGATGATGTGGGTGAAGGCCCTGGCGGACGCCAGGTTGAGTGCGCGAGCCGCCTCGCGCTGCCCCTTGGCCACCGCCTCCAGGCCGGCACGATAGACCTCGGAGGTGTAGGCGCTGTACTGCACGCCCAGTGCCAGCGCGCCGGTCAGGAACGCCGGCAGCGTCAACCCGAACTCGGGCAGCACGTAGAACAGGAAGAACAGCTGGATCAGCAGTTGCGTGTCGCGGATGAACTCCGTCACCAGCTTGGCCGGCCAGCGGATGAAGCGGGTCGGCGCGCTCTTAAGCGCCGCCAGGATCAGCCCCAGGATCAGGGCGATGAAGAAACCGACCACGGTGGCCTGCAGCGTCACCACCAGGCCGTGCAGCAGAATCGGAAAGATCGAGACCGCAAAGGCCCACTGGCTGCTGGTATCCCACTCGATGCCGAAAAACATGCGTTATCCCCCCGCCGCGCGCCAGCGGCCAACGTAGCGTTCCAGCAGCTTCATGCAGGCGGTGAGCACCAGCGCCATGCCGAAGTACATGAACAGGACCAGGGTATAGACGGTCACGCTGTCCTGGGTGAAATTACGGATCTGCTCGGCCCGGAAGGCCAGGTCGCCCAGCGAGATCAGCGACACCAGCGCCGTGTCCTTGAGGTTCTGTACCGCGAGGTTGCCGAAGGTCGGCATCATCTCCGGAATCGCCTGCGGCAGGGTGATGCGCCACAGCCGCTTGCGCCCGGTGAAGTTGAGCGCGGTCGCCGCTTCGTACTGCTCCTTGGGTACCGCCTGCACGGCGCCGCGGACGACTTCGGCACCATAGGCGCCGATATTCAGCGCCAGCGCGACAACCCCCGCCACCACCGGCGGAAACCGCAGGTCTAGCCCGATCGCCTGCCCCATGATGGGTAGCGCGAAGTAGATCCAGAACAGCTGCACCAGCAGGGAGGTGCCACGGAATATCTCGATGTAGGCAACGCTGAACCCCTTGAGGAGGGGATTGTGGGACAGCTTGCCGAGACCGAAGACAAAGGCGCAGATACCCCCCAGAATCGTCGAATAGACCGTGAGCTGCACGGTCACCCACGCGCCCTGGGACAATGGGGCGAGATAACTCGTCCATTCCATCGGAAAGACTCCGCATTCGCTGACGAACGGTGCCGGTGGTCACCGGCACCGTTCAATCACGGCACGCATGCGCGCTCGAGGCCATCGCTCTGGCGCGCATGCGCAATCACATCGCATTCAAAAGCCTGGCTGAGCTCAGGAATCCGCGGTGCAGAGCTCTTCCGTGGTGTGGTGGCTCGAACCCTCGACATCGGCCTGGCTGAAGCCGTATCCCATCAGGGTCTCGCGCCAGTCGTCGGTCTGCTTGTACTCCTCCAGCGCTTGGTTGACCGCGTCGCGCAGCTCGGTGTTGTCGCTGTTGAAGGCGAACGCCCCCCAGCTTCGCACCTCTTCTCCATCGATGACCGGATCCTTGAAATCACCGGCGGACTCGACGTCATCGCTCTTGTCGGCCAACTCACTGACCGTCAGGCTGGTTGCGGCGTAGGCGTCTGCGCGCCCGGTGGAGACCGTGGAGATCGCATCGGCGTTACTGGAGATGGTGACCATGTTTTCCTGCGGCACGCCGAGCGCCTGCAGCATGTCCAACTGGTCGGCACCCGCCATGATGGCGACCTTGGCATCGCCATCGACGAAATCGCTGAAGGCGTGCAGGTCCTTGGGGTTACCCTCCTTGACCAGCAGTCCTTCCCCGTAGGAGGAGTTCGGCTCGGAGTAGATCACCTGCTGGCAGCGATCCGGCAGTACCGCCATCTCGGCCGCGGCGATGTCGAAGCGATTGGCCTGCAGGCCGGGGATCAGCGAGCTGAAGTTGGTGGTGACCCACTCGATATCGTCGATCCCCATCTCGTTCATGATATGGCGGATGACATCGGGACCCGCGCCCTTGGCTTCCCCGCTCATGTCCATATAGCCGTAGGGAATTTCGTTGGCCACGGCGATCTTGACCGAGCCGGAGTCCTTGATCTCCTGGAGTGAAGCGGCCTGCGCGACCCCGACGGCCAGGCAGGAAAGCACGGAACCGGCAATCAGTGTCGTGACGCCTTTATTGATGTTGTATCGCATCGTTCAGATTCTCCGTCTGCAAGATTCGGACCCGCGGCGGCGGGTCACGCTTGACTCGAGTTCTCGATGATGGGCGCATTGTCGCTTGTCATCGCGCCCAGGCCGGCGTGGCCTCGCCATAATTGTCATGATCCACTGTCGACAAACCAGGACAATTTGCAAAAGCTTGGTCCGCTTGGATAGTAGCACCACCCCAGCGGCGGGCGTCAAAGCCTTTATTGAATCATGACAATGGCACCCCAAGAGCCTCCCGGATCGGGTATCCGGCCTGCTTTTCTCGCTTCCGGCAGTGGTCGAACTGCCGGGTTTCGCCCGATCCGGGCCCTCATCGCTCCCTCGAGACACTGGTAACATAAACATACGTTCTAGTAGCGTCTGTTTTCAATAACGCTTTGCTTGCTATTGATCCCGATCATTCCAATGCCGGCCCGGCGTGCTAATCTTTCGTCTACCTTTCCACCCCCAATTTCAGACAGGATGCCAGGCTGCGATGCGAGCTCTGATTCAACGGGTCAGCCAGGCGTCGGTAAGCGTCGAAGGCGAGATCGTGGGACGTATCGGTACGGGACTGCTGGCACTCGTCGGCGTCGAAGCGACCGATGACCGAGCCCATGCCGATCGCCTGCTGCACAAGCTGCTGCACTACCGCGTATTCGCCGACGACACTGGCCGCATGAACTGCAACCTGCAGCAGGTCGAGGGAGGATTGCTGCTGGTGTCCCAGTTCACGCTGGTGGCGGCGACCGACAAGGGCCTGCGCCCGAGCTTCTCCAGCGCCGCCCCGCCGGCGCACGGACAGGCGATGTTCGACTACCTGGTGGCCCAGGCCTGCCGGGCATGGCCGCGCGTCGAGACAGGCCGGTTCGGCGCCGACATGCAGGTGGCGCTGACCAATGACGGTCCGGTGACGTTCATGCTGGAGACATAGGGACAAGACGATTCAGCCCACGACGGCGACCGCCGGCTCGGTGACACCTCATACGCCTCATAAGACAGGGAAACGCGGCACGCGCCGTGAGCGACAGAAAGGAATCTGACCCATGACCATCCCCCTTGCCATCATCACCGGCGGCGCCCAGGGCATCGGACGCGCCACGGTGGAACTACTGCTGACCGAAGGCTGGCGGGTCGCCGCCCTGGATCGCGACGCGGAAGCCGTGGCGGAACTCGACGAGACCCATCCCGCGGCAACGCTTCTGACCATGGTCGTCGACGTCAGCGACGAGTTGCAGGTCAAGGAAGCGTTTCATCACCTCACGAACTGGCAGCGGGAGAACGATCAATCCACGGGCGTGGATCTGCTGGTGAACAATGCCGGACTCGCCGACCCGGTATGCGGCCCGATCGAGGAGCTGGCGCTGGCGGATTGGCGGTTATGGCAGGAGAGCCATCTGACCGGCGCCTTCCTCTGCACTCGCGCCGCCGTTCCCGGTTTGCGCCAGCGCCAGGGCGCCATCGTCAATATCGCCTCCACCCGTGCGCTGCAGTCGGAGCCCCACTGCGAATCGTACGCAGCCGCCAAGGGCGGGTTGCTCTCCATGACCCATGCGTTGGCGGTCAGCCTGGGACCGGACATCCGCGTCAATGCCATCTGCCCGGGCTGGATCGAGACCGGGCCATGGCAGAAGGCCGGTGGTCGGGCGCG
>NZ_CEXLVS010000294.1:0-4448 GCF_982684285.1 Salinicola sp.
GCCAGTCTGGCGCTGGCGGTGCTGGCAGTTGAACGCGGCGCGATAATAATACGGGCGCACGACGTCTCGGCCACTGTGGACGCAGTGGCGATGTGGGCGGCGATGCAGGACCTTGGGGAATCATGACAAAACGCTATTTTGGTACCGATGGTATAAGAGGGCGAGTCGGTGATTTTCCCATGACGGCCGACTTCGCCCTGAAATTGGGCTGGGCTGCTGGGAAAGTGATGAGAAGGGGTGGTGCCAGAGAAGTACTTATAGGTAAAGATACTCGGGCAAGCGGTTACATGCTGGAATCTGCGCTTGAGGCCGGGTTTTCGTCAGCTGGAATGGATATTGCCTTGGTAGGCCCTCTGCCCACGCCAGGCGTTGCGTATCTCGCATCGACTTTTCGATCTGATGGCGCTGTGATGATCAGTGCTTCTCACAATCCGTATTACGACAATGGCATAAAAATATTTGGTCGTGACGGTCAAAAGCTCAGCGACGCTCAAGAACAAGAAATCGAGCATTATCTAGAGATCGCTCTCAGCGAGGGATCGACATGTGTTAGTCCTGAAAAATTGGGTAAGGCTAGACGCATAGAGGACGCTTCCGGCCGTTATACCGAATACTGCAAGGCAGCGCTTCCCAGCGCTATCAGTCTCGAGGGGCTCAAAATAGTCGTCGACTGTGCGAATGGTGCTGCCTACCGAGTGGCTCCAGCGGTGTATCGAGAGTTGGGTGCGAGCGTAATTGCGATCCATAATCAGCCGGATGGCTTTAATATCAATCGTGATTGTGGTGCTACCTCGTTGGAGAGCCTTTGTGCTGCCGTAGTATCACATGGTGCCGATCTGGGCATAGCGCTTGATGGTGATGCTGACAGGCTGATTATGGTCGATCACGGTGGTATGGAGGTCGATGGAGATGAGCTTCTGTATCTACTCGCGCGCCAGTCAAAGTTTGCCGGCTATCAAGGAGGTGTCGTTGGTACACAGATGAGCAATTTGGGTCTTGAACAGGCGTTGGCAGCACTCGGAATCCCCTTCCAGCGTTCGAAGGTCGGTGATCGCTATGTAAAGGAGCTCATGGACAAGACGGGGTGGCGTTTGGGCGGTGAAACATCGGGTCATCTGTTGAACCTCGACTATGCCCCAACCGGTGATGCCATTGTTGCATCTATGCAATTACTGGCGTGCATGGTTAAAGAGGGTGTCAGTTTGCAGCGAGCCAAACAAGGCATGATCAAGAAGCCGCAAACATTAATAAACGTTTCTATTGATGGTGAAAGTCTCGATGAAGTTTTGGCTTCGCACTCGGTTGTCCAGGCGGTAAAAGACATTGAACATGAGCTGGGCCAAGAAGGGCGTGTTTTATTACGTAAGTCAGGCACAGAGCCGTTGATCAGAGTCATGGTCGAGGCGAACGAGGAGCTTCAAGCACGGAAAGCCGCCGAAAAGATAGCCTTAGTTCTGCAAGCATATTAGAGCTTATGGCGTTCTCAATGTTGCTTATATAAAAATCATTTCCATTAACCAGGGGTCGGCTTAGACTTTTGGAAAGAGGCACCTGGTGACCCTGGTAGGAAACCTCCAAGACTTTGGCTGCTCCCATTTTTTGAAAGATTAGCGTCAATTATATAGTGGGCAGGCACACATGGTAGCTGTTCACCTGTTTATGGTGAAAAGGTTTTTCAATAGCCGGGCTTTGTGCATTTAATGCAGGTGACAGCAAGTTATGTACTATCCTCTTCGTGTCATGCGCTGTTGCTCTGAAATTCCTTGCAGACTAAGTGGCTTTAGCGAGAAATACTGGCATCGGTGAGCTGAGAAACTTTGGTAAGGGATTATGGTAGAATGATTTATGTTTAATTTGTTAGTAATAGGTGGAGCCGGATATATCGGCTCCCATATGGTTAAACAGCTATTGGAGGCTGATTATCATGTGGTTGTGCTCGATGACCTATCGACAGGCTTTGAAAATGCCATTACTGCTGAAAATGCAAGGCTGATCATCGGTGACGTTGGTGATCGTGCGCTGCTGGATTTGCTATTCAGCACTGAAAAGTTCGATGGTGTCCTGCACTTCGCGTCTCTGATTCAGGTCGGTGAGTCAGTCGCCCAGCCGGCTCGGTATTACCGTTCCAATGTCGCCAAAACGCTGACCCTGCTGGAAGCGATGGTTGAACATGGTGTTGGCCCGTTGATCTTCTCTTCGACGGCGGCAGTGTTTGGCGAACCGGAATATAGCCCAATCGATGAAGCGCACCGCCAAGCGCCGATCAATCCTTATGGGGCGAGCAAGTTCATGGTCGAACGGATGCTGGAAGACTTCGATCGGGCCTATGGATTGAAGTCCGTGGCGCTGCGCTACTTCAACGCGGCAGGGGCTGACCCGGAGGGCCGCATTGGCGAGCGGCACGACCCGGAAACTCACCTGATTCCACTGGCGTTGCATGCGGTGTTAGGTGCCAGGCCACCCCTGAAGGTCTTTGGCCGGGATTATTCAACGCCGGATGGAACCTGCGTTCGCGACTACATCCATGTCACGGATCTCGCAGAGGCTCACCTGCGTGCACTTGAGTATCTTTGGGCGGGTAATCCAACGGCGCGGTTCAACCTGGGCAACGGCAACGGTTTCAGCGTCCAGGAAGTGATGGATGCTGTCGAGCGTGTCACCGGACAACCGGTGCCTCATGAAAATGCCCCGCGGCGGACTGGAGATCCAGCCCATCTGGTAGCGGACTCTCGTGCTGCCAAATCGACTCTCGGCTGGAACCCGCGATATGCCGATATCGATACGATTGTCGCCCATGCCTGGGCATGGGAACAAAAGCGCGTCAGACTACGGTAAGAATGTGCCTCTGCCTTTGAGGAACCCGAGATGAAACCCTGGACTCGATATCCCATCTGGTTTGGTGAGCTGTTCACCGGCGCCAAGTCGTTCAAGGCCAACCCACTGCTGGGCAGCGAGCGGCTGAATCGCTACGGCCTGCACGCCGCTCGGGTCTGGACGGCGTACTGGATGTCTCGGCTGCGCATGGCGATGCTGGCGCCGGGTGTGCCCAAGGCGGATCGCCAGCAGTTCCAGCGTTTCGGCTACGTGCTCAAGGAGAACTATCTCTCCGACTCGCAGTTCCAGGCGCTGATTCAAGAAATCGGCGCCTACGAAGGCGAGATCCGCGAGTGCTGCCAGGGCGACACCAACACGCACCGGATTCTGCTGTCGCCGGAAGTGGTCGAGCAGCTGCCGACGGTCAAGGCGGTACTGCAAGACTCTGCGTTGAAGCGGCTGTTCCGCTACTGCGCCGGCCACGCCCGCTTGCCGATCTGCCATATCGAGAACGTCCACAACGGCAGCCGGGATAGCGTCACCGAGCGCGACCCGCAGAAGAACCTGCACGTCGATACCTTTCAGCCCACCATGAAGTTCTGGCTCTATTTGGAGGACGTGACCGACGAGAACGGTCCGTTCGTGTTCGTGCCGGGCTCCAACCGGCCGCACCGTGAGCGGCTGAAGTGGGAGTACCAGATGAGCCTGCGGGCCCGGGAGCATGCGGATCGCTACACGGCTCGTGGCTCGTTCCGGGTAAGCCAGGAAGAGGCCGAGAGGTTGGGAGAGGGCGGCCCGCGGCCGTTCCGGGTCAAGGCCAATACGCTGCTCATCGCCAATACCTTCGGCGTTCATGCACGGGGCAGTGCGGAGCCGGGGAGTTCTCGCCTGGCGCTGTGGGGCATGAGCCGGACCAATCCCTTCCTGCCGCTACCGGGGCTGGGGTTCGATTACCTCAATCGGCTTCAGTATCGCGTGCTGCAGCGCATGCGCCGCCAGGAAGACGCGAAGGCCGCCGCCAAGGGGGGCCAATCGTCCTGGCATGTGATCGAGCAGCGGCGACTGTAGTTCTCGATTCGCCACACACCGCTCATTCGGAAAGCAACCTTCGGGTTGCTTTTTTTGTGCCTGAAATCCACGGCCGAGGATATTTCGGGAAACTCGAATCGGACTTTAGTCATATCCCTGACACGTAATCGCAATGGAGTCGTCATATATCTCTGTCATCGTTTCTTCACGCTAATGCCATAAGGGCGTTCCCTGTGAGCGCCACGCGATAGGAGATCGATATGGAGATCGTCGCCACGATAGCAAGGGAGCCTTGGGCAGACAGCGGCCACTCCCTGGGGCTGGCACGTCGGGTGTTCGAGGACCAGGCACGGGCGTTGGATGCTATTGGCTCGTCACTGAACGAAGATTTCCAGGGGGCTGTGGAGCTGATCCTGGCCTGTACCGACAAGGTCATCGTCTCGGGGATGGGCAAGTCGGGCATCATCGGGCGAAAAATCGCCGCTACGCTTGCGTCTACCGGCACGCCGAGCTTTTTCGTGCACCCGGGAGAAGCCTATCACGGTGATCTCGGGATGATCGGCGGTATCGACCTGGTGCTCTTGATCTCCCATAGCGGAGAAACG
>NZ_CEXLVS010000295.1:0-4444 GCF_982684285.1 Salinicola sp.
CCTGATCTGCCGCACCGAGGTCGAGCTCGAGGAGAGCGAGCGGCGCAAGATCGCGCTGTTCACCAATGTCGAGGAGCGCGCCGTCATCCCGCTGCAGGATGCCGACACCATCTATCGTATTCCGCTGATGCTGCATGAGCAGGGGCTCGACGAGATCGTCTGCGACAAGTTCCGTCTCGCCGCCCCCCAGGCGGACCTGGCCGAGTGGATCCATGTGCTCGATGCCAAGCTCAATCCGCTCAAGACGATCAACATCGCCATGGTCGGCAAGTACATGGAGCTGCTCGATGCCTACAAGTCGCTCAACGAGGCGCTGATTCACGCCGGCATCCAGACGCGGGTGAAGGTCAACGTCGAGTACATCGATTCGGAACTGATCGAACGCCACGGCACCGAACGCCTGGCCGGAAAGGATGCGATTCTGGTCCCGGGCGGCTTCGGCGAACGGGGCGTGGAAGGCAAGATCCAGACCGCCCGTTTCGCCCGCGAGAACGACATTCCCTACCTCGGGATCTGCCTCGGCATGCAGGTGGCGGTGATCGAGTTCGCGCGCCACGTGGCGGGCTGGGAGGATGCCAACTCCACCGAGTTCACCCGCGAGACCCAGCACCCGGTGGTCGGCCTGATCACCGAGTGGATCAATCCCGAAGGGCAGATCGAACTGCGCGACGAGGCTTCCGACCTGGGCGGCACCATGCGCCTCGGCGGCCAGGAGTGCCGACTCAAGCCGGGTTCCAGGGCGCACGAAGTCTACGGGCTGGACACCATCACCGAGCGTCACCGCCACCGTTTCGAGGTCAACGAGCAGTTCGTCGAGCAGCTCGAGGCGGCGGGCCTGGTCGTCTCCGGCAAGAGCGGCGACCAGGCGCTGGTCGAGATGATCGAGCTGCCGGACCATCCCTGGTTCGTGGCGTGCCAGTTCCACCCGGAGTTCACCTCGACGCCGCGCGACGGCCATCCGCTGTTCACCGGCTTCGTCAATGCGGCGCTGGAGCACAAGGCGAGCCGCCAGCGCCAGCACGGCATGGCCCATCAGGAATGACCGAATGACCCGGCGGGGGATGAAGCGATTCATCCCCCGCTGTCGTTGGAGAGGCTGGACCTGGGATGCCTGGGCTGGCTAAGCTCCGGAACTGCTAACATGATGGAATCACCGCGCCCGGACCCCCTCGCCGGGAACCGGGCGCTTCACGCTCGATGTACCGAGTGATCAACCAAAAGAGCTTCCAACCGACAGGACAACGCAACATGGCTGAGATCGTTGATATCCGCGCCCTCGAAGTGCTCGATTCCCGCGGCAACCCCACCGTGCAGGCGCAAGTCACCCTGAGTGGCGGCATCACGGGCAGCGCCTGCGCGCCCAGCGGCGCTTCCACCGGTTCCCGTGAAGCGCTGGAGCTGCGCGACGGCGACAAGTCGCGCTATCTGGGCAAGGGCGTGCTGAAGGCCGTCGACGCGGTCAATGGCAAGATCCGCGAGCGGCTGATGGGTATGGATGCCAGCGACCAGCGCGCCCTCGACGACGCCATGCTGGCGCTGGACGGTACCGACAACAAGGCGAGTCTCGGCGCCAACGCGATTCTCGCGGTGTCGCTGGCCGCGGCCAAGGCGGCGGCAACGGAGAAGGGCGTGCCGCTCTACGCCCACATCGCCGAACTCTACGGCCAGCCGGGGCGCTACACCATGCCGGTGCCGATGATGAACATCCTCAACGGTGGCGAGCATGCCGACAACAACGTCGACATCCAGGAGTTCATGGTCCAGCCGGTCGGTGCCCCCAACTTCCGTGAAGCGCTGCGCATGGGCGCCGAGATCTTTCACTCGCTGAAGAAGGTGCTGTCCGCCAAAGGGCTCTCCACGTCAGTCGGCGACGAGGGCGGTTTCGCGCCGAACCTCTCCTCCAACGCCGAGGCCCTGGCGGTGATCGAGCAGGCGGTCGGCGATGCCGGTTACCACCTGGGCAAGGATGTCACCCTGGCACTTGACTGCGCCTCCAGCGAATTCTTCAAGGATGGCACCTACGACCTCGCCGGCGAGGGCAAGCAGTACGATGCCGCAGGCTTCACCGACTACCTGGCCGATCTCTGCGACCAGTATCCGATCGTCTCGATCGAAGATGCCATGGACGAGTCGGACTGGGATGGCTGGAAGGCGCTGACCGAGAAGCTGGGCGACAAGATCCAACTGGTGGGTGACGACCTGTTCGTCACCAACACCCGGATCCTGAAGCGCGGTATCGACGAGCAGATCGGCAATTCGATTCTGATCAAGTTCAACCAGATCGGCTCGCTCTCCGAGACCCTGGATGCGATCAGGATGGCCCAGGATGCCGGTTTCACCGCGGTGATCTCGCATCGCAGCGGCGAAACCGAAGACACCACCATCGCCGATCTCGCCGTAGGCACCGCCGCCGGCCAGATCAAGACCGGTTCGCTGTGCCGCTCCGACCGTGTGGCCAAGTACAACCGCCTGCTGGTGATCGAGCAGGAGCTGGGTGAGAAAGCCGCCTATCCGGGCCTGAAGGCGATCAAAGGGCAGTAAAATCGCTGTAGACCGATAAACCAGGAAGGCCGCTCATCGAGCGGCCTTCCTGCGTTCTTCGGCAGCGAGCGTCCGATTTGCGTAATTGCAAATCAGCGTTCGAGCAGCTCGATCTTGTTGGGCTTGCCATCCCACTCCTTGGCATCTTCCGGCGGATCCTTCTGCTCGGCGATGTTGGGCCACACTTCGGCGAGCTCGGCGTTGAGCTCGATGAACTGCTGCTGGCCGTCAGGCAGCTCGTCTTCCGAGAAGATCGCTTCGGCGGGGCACTCCGGCTCGCACAGTGCGCAATCGATGCACTCGTCGGGGTGAATGACGAGGAAATTGGGGCCCTCGTAGAAACAGTCCACCGGGCAGACTTCGACGCAGTCGGTGTATTTGCACTTGATGCAGTTCTCGGTGACGACGAACGTCATGGGTGTTCTCTCCTGATTGACGGCCCGGTCGTGGCCCCTGTCTCGATCTCTCGCTATCACGATCTCGGCGGATAGGATTTTTCGTGTTCACCGC
Organism: Salinicola sp.; assembly: GCF_982684285.1. Lineage (NCBI taxonomy): Bacteria > Pseudomonadati > Pseudomonadota > Gammaproteobacteria > Oceanospirillales > Halomonadaceae > Salinicola > Salinicola sp. Next base: position 3,052 of record NZ_CEXLVS010000295.1, read on the forward strand.
TCGCGCAGTGCCGCCGACACTATTCGAATGGCGCCATATTCTAGGCGGCCGGCGCCAGCTCCGGCAAGCCGCCACCTGGAACATCGAGGAATGGCGTTATAGCCGCGAGTGCCGTATGTGGCCAGTGGGTACCTTCCGCTTGGCTCATGCTCCCCTCTTCATTGCTATTGAGGGGAACATCATGTCCTTTCGCTGTATTGGTCTCTTTATCGATATCAACGATGTCAGAGCTTTGAGTCGTAAGGGGCTGGCCAGTCGTGTTGTTGCTGGTCACGGAGATGACCTGCCGTGTCGTTTTGCTCTAACGGACGTAGCGATCAATGAAGCAGCTTGGTTGCTTCATTACACACATCACGATGTGGAAACTCCTTACCGTGCATCAGGGCCCGTTTTCATCGGGGAAGCTGCCTTGCTTCAGAAATGGACAAGCGGTGTCGTCCCTCCGTCCTTACTAAAAAGGTCGCTCTCTATTCGCGCATATGATGCACACGGTTGGCTCACTGCGGCAGCTTTGAGCCAAGGAGCTGACCTTGTTCAGGAAATCGAAAGGCTCTGGTCTGAGACCAGAACCGATTATCTCCATATCCACTATGCTGCTACCGGATGTTACGCCTGCCGTGTGGAGCGTGCTTAACGATATATCCTCTCATCGAATTTCTTTGAATCGGTAAAGCAGATCCAGCGCCGCCCGGGGCGTCAGCGAGTCGATATCCAGCGACTCCAGTGCTTCGAGTACCGGGTGCGGTGTGGCGGCGAACAGATCCGCCTGCTGCGGTCCCGGGGGCTGGGCGTGCACGTCGGACGCCACCGGCATGGCGGCAGGCTGCTCGAGACTGGCCAGCTTGTCGCGGGCGCGGGCGATCACGGTCTGGGGCACGCCGGCGAGCTGGGCGACCTGCAGGCCGTAGCTCTGGCTGGCCGGTCCCTCCTCGACGCGGTGCATGAAGACGATCCCGTCGCGATGCTCCGCCGCGGTCAGGTGGACGTTGGCCACCGTCTCCTGCTGCTCGGCCAGCGCGGTCATCTCGAAGTAGTGGGTGGCGAACAGCGTGAATGCCCGCTGGGCGGCGAGATGCTCGGCGCTGGCCCAGGCCAGCGAGAGGCCGTCGAAGGTGCTGGTGCCGCGGCCGATCTCGTCCATCAGCACCAGGCTTTCGGCGGTGGCGTTGTGAAGGATGCTGGCGGTTTCGGTCATCTCCACCATGAACGTGGAGCGACCGCCGGCGAGATCGTCGCTGGAGCCGATTCGGGTGAAGATCCGGTCCACCGGACCGATCTCGGCGCTGTCCGCGGGCACGAAGCTGCCGGTATGGGCGAGCAGGGCGATCAACGCCGCCTGGCGCATGTAGGTCGACTTGCCGCCCATGTTGGGGCCGGTGATCACCAGCATGCG
>NZ_CEXLVS010000296.1:0-4389 GCF_982684285.1 Salinicola sp.
CGCTGCGGGCTGCGGGCTGCGGGCTGCGGGCTGCGGGCTGCGGGCTGCGGGCTGCCCCGAGTGCGTATTTAGTCCTCCGGCTTCGAGTGGAGTGATGGTCCTCGCGGGTGGCACGCACTGCCTGTCTTCGTTTCGTAGATGGGGAATTGACAGGGTAAGCGACGCTAAAAGCCGACATCTCTCTATTGCCTTCGGGTAATTAGGAGGAATTGGGGAAGGTGTGTTTGCCGTTGGATGATTTCTCGATCTACAGCTATGTTAGGTGGGCAATACATGGAAGCGGTTACCAAGGAGAAGATTCTATGCGCACCGAACTATTGAAAAAACTGGCTATGGCAATGCTGGTGGGTTTTATGGCATTTGGCGTGGTCGCCTGCAATAACGACGAAGGCCCGGCTGAAGAGGCTGGCGAGTCCGTCGACAACGCAGTGGACAATGCTGGCGATGCCATGGAAGACGCGGGCAATGATATGCAGGACCAAGCGGAAGATGCGCAGAATTAATTCTTCTGCCATGAAGTAGCGGTAGGCTGGAGATAAAAAAAGCTGGCTGTCGCTCCTCAGCAGGGCCGGACTTAAAGTACGGTCCGAGAAAGAAGCCCGAGTTCCCTATCAGTGGAACCCGGGCTTCTGCCGTTCATGATCGTGAAACGAATAATTCCGCCTGGGTCATCCTGCCTGGATCCCGCTCAGACAGGATGACCGACTCAGGGACGGTCAGGAGCCGTCACCTTTCGGCAGTGCGTAGGCAATCACGTAGTCGCCGGTGGGGGTCTCCATGAAATGGTGCCCCGTGGCGACGATGACCACGTACTGACGGCCGTTGGCTTCGTACACCATCGGATTGGCCTGGCCGCCGGCCGGCAGCGGTGCCTGCCAGACTGTCTCGCCGCTTTCGATGTCGATGGCGCGGATCAGGTCGTCGGTTGCCGCGGCAATGAAGATCAGCCCGCCAGCGGTGACCACGGAGCCGCCGTTGTTGGGAGTCCCGATGTCGATCGGCAGGCCTGAGCGAATCCCCCAGGGGCCGTTGGCACGAGCGGTACCCAGCGGGCGATCCCACAGCGTGTCGCCGCTCGCCAGGTCGATGGCGCGGATATGGCCATACGGGGGCTGCTTGCAGAGCATGCCGGTATAAGGGACGCGCCAGCCAGCGTTGACGTTGATCGCGTAAGGCGTGTTGGCCTGAGGGTCACCTGCACCTTCGGCACCACCACTGTCTTCCTTCAGCTCTTCACGCGGCACCCAGCCCAGCTTGTTGGCCACATCACGCGGTACCAGCTCGTTGTAGTTGGGCATGTCGTGGTAGTTGGCAATGTTCTCGCCGCGGTGCGGATGGATTGCCACGCTGCCCCAGTCGGAGCCGCCGTTGTAACCGGTATACTGGATCCATGGCTGTTCGGCGGTGGGCGGCGTATACATGCCTTCCCAGCTTGCCTGGCGATACTGGATCCGGCAGAACAGCTGATCGAACGGGGTCATGCCCCACATGTCCTTCTCGTCGATATCCGGCTGACGCAGCGTTGCGTAGAGCGAAAACGGCTGGGTCTCGCTGCGCTGCTCCGGTTCGGCACCGCCCTGGGGAACCGGACGCTCTTCGGCGCCACCGCCGAGCAGTTCGCCTGTCTCGCGATTGAATACGTAGATGTCGCCCTGCTTGGTCGGCATCACCAGCGCCGGCACCTTGCCGTTACCGGTGGGAAAGTCGATCAAGGTCGGCTGCGAACCGGGGTCGTAGTCCCAGACGTCCTTGTGCGCCGTCTGGAAATGCCATTTCGGCAGGCCCGTTTCGACATCGAGGGCGACCATCGAGCTGGCCCATTCGTTCTCTTCCGGCGTTCGCGAACTGCTCCAGTAGTCGGCAGCGCTGTTGGCCATCGGCAGATAGACCAGCCCCAGCTTGCTGTCGCCGGCGGCGGTGGTCCACATGTTGGGGGAGCCGCGGACGTAGGTTTCATCACCCGTCAGTGGTTCGCTCTGATCCGGCCGGCCGGCATCCCATGCCCACTGCAGCTCGCCTGTGACCGCGTCAAAGCCCTTGATCACGCCGGACGGCGGATAACGACGCTGACCGTCCAGCACCTGGTGACCGGTAACGACGACGTCACGCACGACGACGGGGGCCGAGTTGATCGACACGTAGCCATCCGGCGTTTCGCCCATGTTGCGCTTGATGTCGACCTGGCCGTTGTCGCCGAAATCGGTGCAGGGTTCGCCGGTGGCGGCATCGACCTCGATGATGCGACCATCGAGCGTGCCGGAGATGATCCTGGCGCGACAGGCCTGGGCGTCATTGGCCGCGACGGCCGGCTGCTGCGACGGCTCGTCGGCCGGTGCCTGGTCGTCGCCTTCCTGTGTGGCGGTCGCCGCACTCTGTTCGCCCTGCTCATCGGCGGTCGCTGCGTCTGCGGCAGGATCGAGGCGATCTTCCGGCACTTCGTAGTAGGTCACGCCCCGGCAGGCGGCGGTATAGGGGATCGCATCCTCCGATACGACCGGATCGTAGCGCCAGTTCTCTTCACCGGTCGCGGCATCCAGGGAGATCAGGATGTTGCGGGAGGTGCACAGGAAGACGTCGTCGCCGACTTTCAGCGGCGTGGTCTCGGCGCCCCAGCGGTGATCCAGAACGTCGCCGGTGCGGTACTGCCATGCCACTTCCAGCTCACCCACGTTGTCCGGGGTGATCTGATCCGCGGGGGAGTAGCGAGTCGCTGCGGAGTCTCGACCATAGGCGGCCCAGTCCTCGTCAGCCGGCACATCGGCAGGCTGGGCGTCGCCCACGTCCGTCGAGAGGGACTCGTCGGCCACCGCCGGGACGTCCTCGAGGTGTTGATAGCCGCGACCGGGAACGAACGCCAAGGCGCCCGCGACGACCAGGCCAAGAAATAGAACGCCCGCCAGTGAGAAGCCGGTCTTGCGGGACGGGCCGTCCTTGAGCGCCGGCGTGACGAGCGCTACCAGGATGGCCAGAATCAGTACGACATCCAGACGCGGAATCCAGCGCCAGTAATTCAGTCCCGACTCCCAAGCGGCCCACAAGAAGGTCCCTACGAAGACGACACCATAAATGGCGGCACCGGAAATCCTGCCGCGAAACAGTTGGATGCCGGCAATCAGCATCAATACACCGGCGACCAGGTAATACCAGGAGCCGCCCAATGTCGCTAGATAAGCGCCGCCGGCTCCCAGAGCCAGACCGACAAGCGCAACAATGATTCCGACGAGCTTGGCAAAAACGCCGCCAGCGCCGCCGGAAGAAGTCGTAGTGGCCACAGAACTCTCCCTTGAATGACATATTGAGTGCCGAGTGACCGCATACTCCGATGCGATCAATGATCCCGTGCGACAAGCTGCCGCATGGAACAAGCGTAGTCATGGTAATTGAAGCTGACGATGAATTCAGGCCGAAAGCGGCTCGGCCCGACGCCATTTGTCGGATGCAACTCTGTGGCAGGCTGGGCGGCGGGAGTGCCTTGACGCTGCCGCTGAGGGAATGCTCGGGGCGATAGCGGAGATGGGCGTCTACCTCGCCGATGAGCCGACGGGCACTCTCGTGACGGACGATTTGGTTGGAGGCCGCGGACGTGGCCAGCCCCAGCCTCGGCCACCACGGGCTCGACGGCCTCTCACCGACCAGTCCCGAGCCGTAGGATCGGCGAGCAGTCAATGCGCGGTGGGCAGGCGTTCGATTCGAGGCCAAGCCACTCTCGATGGTGCTTGTATATTTTATACGAAAAGCCTAGTGTCTACGAAAAGCTCGGTGTCGAAACGTAACTTTTCGTGGCAGGATGAATCGACGTCGCCTGGATCCCGGCTTCGAACGGAAGGGCGCAACGCCCGACCCCTTTGCAGTACGAACAAACAATAAGCGCTGAAGGGAGTAATCGTTGTATGAACAAATTTCTCAAGCTGGTCACCGCTACGACCGTCCTCGGTCTGGCCGCGGGGTCTCTGGCCGTGGCGCAGGAAGGTCCGATCGTCATCGGTGTGCAGGCGCCGACGACCGGTTCCGAGGCGACCTACGGCAAGGACATGTTCAATGCCATATCGCTGGCCGCGGACGAGATCAACGCCGATGGCGGGCTGCTGGATGGTCGCCAGATCGAGCTGATCTCCGGGGACACCGCCTGCGATCCCCAGCAGTCGGTCAACGCAGCCAGTCGACTGGCATCGCAAGAGGTGACGGGTGTCGTGGGCGGCTACTGCTCCGGCGCGACCCAGCCGACGCTCAAGACCTACGGCGACGCCAACATCCCGTTCGTCATCGTGGCGGCCAACTCGACCCAATTGATTCCGGCCAACCCTGGCAACGCAGTGATGATCAACTCCACCGGCGACGACCAGGCCAAGACCGCGCTCGATTTCTTCGAAGGCAAGGGCATCGAGAAGT
>NZ_CEXLVS010000297.1:0-4378 GCF_982684285.1 Salinicola sp.
CAAGGTGCTCGACATCGACAACCGCAATCGCGTTAAGCTGTCGATCAAGGAGATCACCCCGGAAGAGAAGGCGGCCTTCGAGGCGACCCTCGTCACCGAAGCGTGACCCCCCGGCGGTAACCGCCAACGCCCGGTCTGCGCCATGCAGGCCGGGCGTTTTTCATGGGCGGCTCATGCCGCGGCGGCCAGGGGGCGCGGCGCAGGCAGGCGTCGCTTGAGCTGGCGGGAGAGTTTCTTCTCCACGAATTCGTAGCTGAGCCAGGAGCAGAGCGCGATGACGGGCAGGCAGATCGCCAGCGCCAGGTAGGGGGCCAGGCCGAACTGCTCGGTCAGCACGTAGTTGCCCGACCACAGTACGATCACATGCAGCAGGTAGGTGGAGTAGGACCAATCCCCCATCGCCTTGAACACCCGGTTGTTGCCGATACGGGACTCCATCCCGATGAAGGCGACCACCAGCAGCGCGCTCGGCAGACCCCAGGCGAGAAACCTCAGCGCACCGGACGGATCGTTGAAATGGAGGATCGTGGCGCTGCTGGCCAGCGCCAGCGCGATCGGCCACCGGCGTCCCTGGGGCAGTCCGTAGCGTCTGTAGATGGCGCCGATGCCCATGCCCAGCAGGAATTCGAAGATGATCGGGTCGGTGTAGAAGTTGCTGATGAACGGCTGGTGGGCAAACAGCGTATTGATGACTACGATCGCCAGCACCACGCTCCAGAGCCGCCATTCGCGCTTGAGCATCAGCGAGGCCGCGAACACCACGTAGAACAGCATCTCGAAGTTGAGCGTCCAACCCACCGGCAGGATGGGATAGTAGCCGTAGCCGGCGGGGTTCTCCGTGGGCAGGAAAAACAGCGACATGATCAGGCCCTTGAGACTGAGGCCGTACTCCGGCATGACGTTGCTGGTGAAGTAGATGATCGCGGCGGTGATCAGCGTATAGAGCCAGTAGGCGGGCACGATCCGGACGAGCCGGTGCAGCAGGAACTGTGGCATCGTCAGCCGTTTGCCGCGGCTGGAGACGTAGATGATGAAGCCACTGATGACGAAGAAGATATCCACACCCACCTGGCCGCGGGTGGAGAAGAGGTACTCGACCCAGTTGTCCGCCTCGAAGCTGAAGAAGACCTGCATGAAGTGGTGGAAGACGACGATCCATGCCGCCAGGGCGCGTAACGCCTGTACCGAAATGAGCATCCCTCGGAGTCCTTGCCCAGAAGTCTAAGACGCCTCTTGAGAAGGGTGGATGCCGAAAAAGTTCGACGCCCTTACGCAAAATGACAAAACGCTGTTTCTATTTGCAGCCTGTCGCGCCGGTTCTCTGGCGCGTCACCGCTGACCCGTCGGGTCGGCCACGGCTCACAGCTTCCGCAGCGCCACCTGCTCCACCAGATGGTCGCGACCCTTGCGCAGGATCAGATCGGCGCGTGGGCGCGTGGGCAGTATGTTCTCGCGCAGGTTGCGGCGGTTGATGTCACGCCACAGCCCTTCGGCGATCTCGAGCGCCGCCGGCTCGTCGATCTGGGCATAGCGGTGGAAGAACGAATCGGCGTTCTGGAAGGCGGTCTGCCGCAGCAGCTTGAAGCGCTCCAGGTACCAGTCGTGTATGTGAGCTTCCTCGGCATCGATGTAGATCGAGAAGTCGAAGAAGTCGGAGACGAACGGCACCATCTTGCCGTCTTCCGGGAGGTCGCGGACCTGCAGTACGTTGATGCCCTCGACGATCAGGATGTCGGGGCGGTCGACGATCTGGTATTCGCTATCGCGCACGTCGTAGGTCAGGTGCGAGTAGAGCGGCGCCCGGACATTGCGGGCTCCGGCCTTGATCCACGACAGGAAGCGCAGCAGGGCGCCGATATCGTAACTCTCCGGGAAGCCCTTGCGGGCCATCAGCTCCTTGTCGCGCAGCGTGGCGTTGGGATAGAGGAAGCCGTCGGTGGTGACCAGGTCGACCTTGGGGCTCGACGGCCAGCGCGCCAGCAGTTCCTTGAGGATGCGCGAGGTGGTCGATTTGCCCACCGCGACGGAGCCCGCGATGCCGATGATGAACGGCGTCTTCTGGGTGTCGTCGATGTCCAGGAAGCGTTTGCGCTGGGCGTACAGCCGCTGGCTCGCCTCGACGTAGGAGGAGAGCAGGCGTGACAGCGACAGATAGATCCGTCGCACCTCGCCCAGGTCGATCGGGTCGTTGAGCGAGCGCAGCCGCTGCAACTCTTCCGCCGATAGCGTCTGCGGCGTATCGGCTCGAAATTCGGCCCACTGCTCGGCCGTGTAGAACTGATACGGGGAGAAGGGGTCCGGGCTCAATTGATTCATCGTGTCTCTTTCACTGTCGAACCGCCGCGTGGTCGGTACGCTGCAGGGGCTAGGGGACGTCATTGTCGACATTCGCGGCAAATTGTCTCAGTTGCATGGGGCGAATGCCACGCGAATCGGCGCTGCCGCAATCGGTGAAACCCAGTCGCCGATAGAGATCGATCGCCGCTTGGTTGTCGGTGAAGACGTTGAGCGTCACGCGCGCGGCGCGGCGCTGGCGGGCTTCGTCCAGCAGGTGACGGCACAGCGCTTCGCCAAGCCCCTGGCGTCTGCGCGATGGCGACACGATGATGCGGGCCAGATGATAGTGGCGCTCGCCTTTGACGACGAGCTGGCCGAAGGCGAGCGGCTCGCTGCCGGAGACGAGGCAGAACGAGAGCAGGCCGCCGCCGTCGATTTCCCGCCATAGCCTGGCGCCATTCGTCGGCCACGACAGGCCGGGGCCAGCCCAGCGCTCCAGCGCCCGTGCCGTTCCGATCCATTCGGCGATGCGGGCAAGGTCCGTTGGCAGCGCCGGACGCCAGCGGTCGTCAGCCATGGCGGATGCCGCTTCCGGCCGGCCGCGGCAAGGAGACGGCCAGGTTGTCGATCAGTCGCGTCGAGCCCAGATAGACCGCCCCCAGCAGGCGGCCTTCGGCATGGCGAGCGATATCGAACGGGGCCAGGGAGGGTCCGCGGATCTCCAGGTAGTCGATTCGAAATCCGGATGCCTGTAGCGCTTGCCTGGCCTCCGAGAGCGCGGCGTCGGGTGCTCGGCCGCTGGTCAACGCATCGCGGCAGCGCGACAGCTCCCGGTGGAAGGCGGGCGCCAGAGCCCGGTCGTCGGCACCGAGATAGCCGTTGCGCGACGACAGCGCGAGGCCGTCCTCGGCACGAACGGTCGGCACGCCGACGATCTCGATCGGGAAATGCAGGTCGGCCACCAGCTTGCGGATGACGGCCAGTTGCTGGAAGTCCTTCTCGCCGAAACAGGCGATGTCCGGCTGCACCAGGTGGAACAGCAGCGAAACCACCGTGGCGACGCCATCGAAGTGGCCGAGGCGGCTGCCGCCGCAAAGCCCTTCGGAGACGTCCGGCACGTGGACCTGGGTCTGCGTCTCGAGTCCGTCGGGATAGAGCGTCTCGACGCCGGGGGCGAAGAGGAGATCGCAGTCGTGCGCCGCCAGCTTGTCGCGGTCGCTTTCGAGGGTGCGCGGATACTGGCCGAAGTCCTCGCCAGCGCCGAACTGCAGCGGGTTGACGAACAGCGTGGCGACCACCACGTCGGCGAGCCCCCGGGCCCGATCGACCAGGGCCAGGTGGCCGGCGTGGAGATTGCCCATGGTCGGCACCAGCGCGATGCGCCGCCCGGCCATTCGGTGGGCCCGCAGGGTCTCTTGCAGCGGCGCGATATCATGCAGCGTCTGCATCAGAAACAGTGCTCCTCGGCCGGAAAGCGACGGGATTTGACCGCTTCGTCATAGGCGCGGAACGCCGACTCGATACTCTCCTGGCCGGGTAGAAAATTCTGCACGAAGCGTGGCACATAGCCACTGTTGAGCCCCAGCGTGTCGTGCATGACCAGGATCTGCCCATCCACGTCCGGGCCGGCACCGATGCCGATGACGGGCGCGGCGACGGCGTCCCTGACCGCTTTGCCCACGGCCCGGGGCACGCACTCCAGCAGGATGACGGCGGCGCCGGCCTCGACCAGTCGCTGGGCATCGTCGACGATGCGCTGGGCCGCATCGGCGGCCCTGCCTTGAACCTTGAACCCGCCGAGCTGGTGGACGCTCTGCGGGGTCAACCCGAGATGGGCGCAGACGGGAACGCCACGGCACGTGAGTTCGCGGATGCCGTCGGCCATCCAGGCTTCGCCCTCGATCTTGATCAGTTCGGCGCCGGCGCGCATCAGCTCACCCGCGTCGCGCAGCAGTTGACCGATATCGGCGTTGCTCATGAACGGGAGATCGACCATCAGCAGGCTTCGCTGCTTGCCCCGTGCCACGCAGGTGGTGTGATAGCGGATGTCTTCCAGGGTGACGGGCAGGGTGCTGGCGTGTCCCTGCAATACCATGCCCAG
>NZ_CEXLVS010000298.1:0-4355 GCF_982684285.1 Salinicola sp.
ACCATATGGCCATCACGGCGGAGATCGGGGCCGAGCGATGGAACATCTCCCGTCAGGATCAGGACGCCTACGCCGCGGAGTCCCAGCGACGTGCCTCGGCAGCGCGGGAAGCCGGTCGTTTCGATGCCGAGATCACCCCGGTGAGCGTGCCGCAGCGACGCGGCGATCCCGTCGTCATCGAACGAGACGAACAGCCGCGCGATGGCGTCACCGCCGAGTCGTTGGGCAAGCTCAAGCCGGCCTTCTCCAAGACCGGCAGCGTCACCGCCGGCAACGCGTCGTCGCTCAACGATGGCGCCGCCGCCCTGCTGATCATGAGTGCCGAACGGGCCGCGAAGCTCGGACTCCCGGTCCTCGCCACCATCCGCGCCTACGCCAACGCCGCCGTCGACCCGGCGACCATGGGTATCGGCCCGGTGCCCGCCACCCGGCGCTGCCTGCGTCGAGCCGGCTGGACGATCGACGATCTGGATCTGATCGAGGCCAACGAGGCCTTCGCCGCCCAGACGCTGGCCGTGGCCAGGGATCTGGGGTGGAGCAAGGACAAGGTCAACGTCAATGGCGGCGCCATCGCGCTGGGCCACCCCATCGGCGCTTCCGGCGCCCGCATTCTGGTGACGCTACTGCACGAGATGCAGCGCCGCGATGCCAAACGCGGCCTGGCCACGCTCTGCATCGGCGGCGGCCAGGGCGTGGCGACGGCCATCGAACGAAGTTGAGTGCCCATTCGACGAGCGGCAGGATACTCATGGGGCGCCTTGCCGCTCGCGACGACCTCTCTCAGCGCGCCGTCCACCCCAGGTCGATGGCCCAGTCCGCACCGGTGACGGCGGAGGCCTGATCGGAGGCGAGGTAGGCCACGACGCTGGCGACTTCCCCCGGCTCGATGAGGCGTTTGATGGCGGCCCCACTCAGCATGATCTTCTCGATGACTTCCGATTCATCCATCCGATTGAGCGTCGCCTGGTCTGCGATCTGGCGCTCCACCAGCGGCGTGCGCACGTAGGCCGGGCAGATCGCATTGGCGGTTATGCCATGCTCGCCGCCTTCCAGCGCGGCAGTTCGTGTCAGACCGATGAGCCCATGCTTGGCGCTGACGTAGGCCGATTTCCCCGGCGACGCCACGTTGGCATGAATGGAGGCGATATTGATGATCCGACCCCACCCCTTCTCGCGCATATGCGGCCAGCAGGCCTGGGTCAGCAGGAACGGCGCGGTCAACATCAGGTCGATGATCTTGCGCCACTTATCCGGCGGGAACTGCTCGATATCGGCGACATGCTGAATCCCGGCGTTGTTGACCAGGATATCGACGCTGCCGAGGCGTTCCACCGCCGCCCCGATCACCCGGGCGCACTGCTCACCATCGGTGAGATCCGCCTCGAGGAAGGTGGCACCCACGGCCTCCGCCACGGCCTCGCCTGCCGGGTTGGCGTCGACTGCCATCACGCGGATGCCCTGACCCGCGAGATTCTCCACTACCGCACGGCCGATACCGCTGGTCGTGCCGGTGACTACCGCCACTCGAGGACGTTCACTCATGCCATCGCTCCTGTCTTGGACGAGGGATTCCCTGATGCCACAGTGTGGAGCAGCCTGGGGACAAGGGGTATCCCTCGAAAGCAGTGAGCCATTCGAGCGCGTGGGGTCGCCTGGCTGTCGAGGTGCTCCCGGACCGACGACAGTCGCCCCAGGTGCTGGCCATCAGCGCCGACCCGCCCCGTGCCTCAGCGCGGATAGCGCTGCGTCGCCTCCTGGGTCAGGCGGGTGATGCCGGCCCAGTCCTCCTGGTCGATGAGCGATTTCGGCGCCATCCAGGAGCCGCCGATGCACATCACGTTGGGCAGCGCGAGGTAGTCGGCGGCATTGTCCACCGTCACCCCGCCGGTGGGACAGAACAGCGCCTCGGGCAACGGACCGCCAAAGGATTTGAGCGCCTTGGCACCACCGTTGGCTTCCGCCGGGAAGAACTTGAAGCGGCGATAGCCGTACTCCCAGCCGGTGACGACCTCGGAAACCGTGGCCACACCGGGCAACAGCGGCACGCTGCTGGCAGTGCCGTGCTCGAACAGCGCCGGCGTCGTGCCGGGCGTGACGACGAAATCGACACCGAGCTCCTCGCAGATTCGATATTGATCGACGCTCAGCACCGTGCCGGCACCCACCGTCACGTCGGGAAGCTGCTCCCGAATGCGCTTGATGGCATCGACCGCGCAGTCGGTGCGCAAGGTGATCTCGAGCACGTCGAGCCCACCGTCGACCAGCGCCTTGGCCAGCGGCACGGCATGCTCGAGACGTTCGATGACCAGCACCGGAATGATCGCCGTGGAGCGGCAGATTGCGTCGAGTCGGTCGGTCTGGGAAATCGGCAGTCGTGATTCGGATGGCATATCGGAATGGCTCCTTTGATGGGTACCCGGCCGTCGGGGCAGGCGCGTCAGGGCGCCCAGTAGAGGGTAAGCGGACAGGTCAGGAAGGCACGGATCGGCAGTTCGCGGACGTCATCCCCGCTGAGCGCCTGGGCCAGCACCGCTTTCTTGGCGTCGCCGACCAGATGCAGCGCGTGACGGCGGGCATCGTGAAGCCGGGCCGCGCTCAGGGTGATGCGAGGCTGGGGGACGCTGGGCGCCCGCACGGCCACGACGCTGTCGTCCGTGCTCAACGCCAGCGAGAGCTCGCCGCTGTCGGGGAATAGTGATGCCGTATGCCCATCGTTGCCCATGCCGAGCACGACCAGACTGGCCGGCCACGGCAGCGTCGCCAGACGGGCGGCGACCGTGGCCGCGCCCTGCTCAGGCGTGGGGTCGGAGGTGGTCAGCGAGTGAAAGGTCGCCGCGGCGGCCGGCCCTGTCAAAAGCGTTTCCCGGACCAGGCGCGCATTGCTGTCGGCGTGCTCCTCGGGCACCCAGCGCTCGTCGGCGAGGGTGACATCGACCCGCGACCACGCCACCGGCTGCTCGGCCAGCCGCCGGAAGAACGGCAGCGGGGTCGAACCGCCGGAGACGACCAGCAGCGCGCGTGGCTGGCTGGCCAGGTCCTCGTTCAAGGCATGGGCGGCGGCGACGGCCAACTGCGCGCCGATCTGCTCGCGGGCGTTCTCAGTAGTCTTCATACCAGGAGCGACCATCCTGCGTGATCATCGCGATGGAGGCCACGGGCCCCCAGGAGCCGGCCGGATAGCGACGCGGCGGAATATCCCGCTTCTCCCAGCCGGCGATCAGCTGATCGACCCACTTCCAGGCGTACTCCACCTCGTCGCGACGGACGAACAGGTACTGTTGCCCCTTCATCACCTCGAGCAGCAGACGCTCGTAGGCATCCGGAATCCGCTCCTTGGGAAAGGCGTGGTTGAAGTCCAGGTGCAGCGGACCGGGACGCAGCCGCATGCCCTTGTCGAGACCGCCGTCCTTGGTCAACACCTGCAGCGCGATGCCCTCCTCCGGCTGGAGACGGATCACCAGCTTGTTGGCGGCGAGGTTGCGCTGGTCCGGATCGAAGATGTAGTGCGGCTGCTGACGGAAATGGATCACGATCTGCGACAGTTTCTCCGGCATGCGCTTGCCGGTACGCAGGTAGAACGGCACGCCGGCCCAGCGCCAGTTGGCGACTTCGAGCCGCATGGCGACGAAGGTTTCGGTGGTGCTGGAGGTATTGGCGTCCTCCTCCTCGAGATACCCCGGGACGCTCTCGCCTTCCATGGTGCCGGCGACATACTGCCCGCGGACCACGTGCCGGTTGAGATCCTCGCCCTCCAGCGGCTTGAGCGCCTTGAGCACCTTGACCTTCTCGTCGCGAATGGCATCCGCATCGAGATTGGCCGGCGGATCCATGGCCAGCATGGTCAATAGTTGCAGGAGATGGTTCTGAACCATGTCGCGCAGCTGGCCGGCCTTGTCGAAATAGCCCCAGCGCCCCTCGATCCCCACCTGCTCGGCCACGGTGATCTCGACGTGGGAGATCTGGCTCTGGTTCCACTGGTTGCCGAACATCGGGTTGGCGAAACGCAGCGCGATCAGGTTCTGGACCGTCTCCTTGCCCAGGTAGTGATCCATGCGGTAGATACGCGATTCAGGGAAGACCGCACCGATGGCGTCGTTGATCTCGTGGGAGGAGTCGAGGTCGTAGCCGATCGGCTTTTCGACCACGACCCGGGAGTCGCCGTCCAGGCTGCCGCTCTCCTGGAGATTGGCGCAGATCGCCCCGTAGATGCTGGCGGGCACCGCCAGATAGATGGTGAGCGGGCACTGGGAGGCCGGGCTCTGGGCGTGCCAGTCCCGAATCTTCTCGTAACCGTCGACGGTGTCGAAATCGAGCTGGGTGTAATCGAGCCGCGCCAGGAACCGGTCCAGGCAGGT
>NZ_CEXLVS010000299.1:0-4342 GCF_982684285.1 Salinicola sp.
CACGCCAGCCCGATCAGCGCACGCCACACCGGTTCCTCCGGCCCGACCTCCTCGATCGCCAGGTTGGCGACGAAGGTCGCCGCCAGCAGCAGCGCGACCACCAGCGGGAAACGCATCAGCACGTCCCGGTAGCTGGCCATTTCACGCAGGCGTCGCCGCAGGCGGTTACCGATCGGTGCCGACATCGGGGATCAGCCGGTCACCCGGCCAGGACCTCGTCGACCAGCGCCTTGGCTTCCTGCTGAATCTGCTTGAGATGAGCCTCGCCCTGGAAACTCTCGGCGTAGATCTTGTAGACGTCCTCGGTACCGGAGGGGCGTGCGGCGAACCAGCCGGCGTCGGTGACCACTTTCAGGCCGCCGATGGCGGCACCGTTGCCCGGGGCCTCGGTCAGTTTGCGGGTGATCGGGTGGCCGGCCAGCGTGTCGGCGGTGACCTGCTCGGGGGACAGCTTGCCGAGCCTGGCTTTCTGCTCGCGGTTGGCCGGCGCATCGACGCGTTCATAGACCGGCGCTCCGAAGCGTTCGGTCAGCGCCTGGTAGCGTTCGCCCGGATCCTTGCCGGTGACGGCGGTGATCTCGGCGGCGAGCAGGCCGAGAATGATGCCATCCTTGTCGGTGGACCACGGCTTGCCGTCCAGGGTCAGGAACGAGGCGCCGGCGGACTCCTCGCCCCCGAAGCCGAGGCTGCCCTCGATCAGGCCATCGACGAACCACTTGAAGCCCACCGGCACCTCGACCACGTCCCGCCCCAGCCCTTGTGCGACGTAATCGATCATCGACGACGAGACCAGCGTCTTGCCGATGGCGGCCTTGCCGCTCCAGTTCGGACGATGGGTGAAGAGGTATTCGATGGCGACGGCGAGATAGTGGTTGGGATTCAGCAGCCCGCTCGAGCGGGCGACGATGCCGTGGCGATCGTGATCGGTATCACAGGCGAACGAGACGTCGAAGCGATCCTTGTTCTCGATCAGGCCGGCCATGGCGTAGGGCGACGAGCAGTCCATGCGGATCTTGCCGTCCCAGTCGACGCGCATGAAGCGGAAGGTCGGATCGACGGTGGTCGAGATCACTTCCAGCGGCAGGTCGTACTTCGCGGCGATCCGTGGCCAGTAGTGCACCCCGGCCCCACCCAGCGGGTCGACGCCGAACTTGAGCCCGGAGTCGCGGATCGCGGCCATGTCGATGACCTTGTCGAGGCCACCGACGTAGCTGTCGATGAAATCGAAACGCTGGGTGGTCGGTGCCTTCAGCGCGTCGGCGTAAGCGACGCGGCGAACGCCCTCGAGCCCGCCGGCGAGCAGTTCGTTGGCCCGCTCCTGGATCCACTTGGTGACGTTGGTATCGGCCGGCCCGCCATTGGTGGGGTTGTACTTGAACCCGCCATCCCCCGGCGGGTTGTGCGAGGGCGTTATCACGATGCCGTCGGCCAGACCGCCGCTGCGGCCCTGGTTGTGAACCAGAATGGCGTTGGAGATCGCCGGTGTCGGCGTATACCCCACCTCGCCACCGGTCTCGTCGCAACCGGCGTCGATGCGCGTCTCGACGCCGTTGGCCGCCAGCACTTCCAGTGCCGAGACGAATGCCGGCTCGGAGAGCGCGTGGGTATCCATGCCGATGAACAGCGGGCCGTCGACGCCCTGCGCTTCGCGGTACTCGCAGATCGCCTGGGTCGTGGCCAGGATGTGCCATTCGTTGAAACTGGTCTTCAGCGAGGAACCGCGATGGCCGGAGGTGCCGAAGGCCACCTGCTGACCCGGGTCGCTGGGGTCCGGCCGCTCGCTGTAGTAGCGTGACACCAGGCGCGGAATGTTGGTTAGGCCGTGCTCGTCCGGCAAGCGTCCTGCTTGGGAATCGATGCTCATCGTCAGTTCCTTTCGATGGTCTGGGGAGGGATGCCTTCCTTATAGCAGACCATCTTCACGGCCCGACAGGCAAGACGAGCCCGGCGCCCGCGCTCACCCTGCCCGGCCGTCCGCCGCCGCCGCATCGCCTACTGGCAGGCCACCACCGCCGTGTCCTCCTCGCCTGCCGCTGCCGGCCTCGTTCTCACGCCCACGAGAACCAGCGCGGCCGCGGCCAGCAGCAGCGTGCCAGCGGTGGCGCAGACGCCCAGGACACCACCGATATCGAACATCACCCCGCCGACCGCCGCGCCCAGGGCGATCGCCAGCTGGATCGAGGCCACGATCAAGCCGCCGCCGCTCTCGGCTTCGTCCGGCACGACACGCGTGATCCAGGTCGACCAGGCGACCGGCACGGCGCCGAAGGCGAAGCCCCACAGCGCGACCATGAGCGCATCGGTCCCCATCGAGAAGCCGCCCAGCGTGGCCAGCAGCCAGCCCAGCGAGCCCATGATCAGCGGCATCAGCAGCAGCGTCAGGCGCAGACTGCGCTCAAGCAGGTAGCCCGCGGCCAGGGTCCCGACGAAGTTCGCCACGCCGAACGCCAGCAGGGTCGACGACAGCGCGTTGATACCCATGTGCGACACGCCCTCGAGAAACGGGCGGACGTAGGTAAAGAAGGCGAAATGGCCGCAGAACACCAGCAGGATGGCCACGATACCGACCACCATGCCCGGCCGTTTCATCACGCTCACCAGCGTGCCGAGCGGCGTCGGATGCTCCGGTGTCATGCGCGGCAGGGTGATGTACTGGAAGACCAGCGTCAGCACCGATATCGCGGTGGCGAGCAGAAAGACGTTGCGCCAGCCCACCAGGTCGCCGAGATAGCTGCCCAGTGCGGCGGCACTGATGGTGGCGATGGGCACGCCGGTGAACAGCAGGGAGAGCGCGCGCGGGACGTCGTGCTCCGATACCAGCCGCATCACGGTAGCGGCGGAGAGCGCCCAGAATCCGCCCAGCGCCACGCCCAGCAGCACCCGCCCGGCCAATAGCCAGATCAGGTCCGGCGAGTAGGCGACCAGCAGGTTGGCGGCGATCATTAGCCCGGAGAACGCCAGCAGCACGTGGCGACGATCGAGTCGCTGGGTGACGGAGGTCACCAGCAACCCGGACAGCAGCGCCACCACCGCCGTCACCGTAACGGCCTGCCCCGCCTGGCCCTCGCTGATCGCCAGCGAATCCGCCATCGGGGTCAGCAGGCTGGCCGGCAGGAATTCAGCCATGACCAGGCTGAAAACCCCCATCGTCAGCGAGAATACGGCAAGCCAGCGCGACGGCACCGGCGGCTTGTCCGTGGCGTGTTGAGCATCTTGCGTCGTCATGTCGATATTTCCGATTGAAGGCTTGGGATACTGCATAGACTAAAGTAGGATTTCAGGATCATCTATCACCAAAGCTCCGACATGATTGATCAAAAGTCCGAGATTTTGACCGACATCGGCTCGCCCGCCCGCTCCAGCGAATGGATCAACGAGCTGCTCCTTGGCATGCGCCTGTCGGGGCTGAACTATCGATGCGTCCAGATGGCGCCCCCTTTCGGCATCCGTTTCGACACCAATAGCCAGTGCGCCCAGTTTCACTTCGTCGCCCAGGGGCCGGTCATGCTGCGGCTCGGAGACGAAGAGCAGGTTCTGGAGACGGGCGACGCCGTGCTGCTGCCGCGGGGAGGGCAGCACTGCCTGCTCTCTTCACCCGAGGTGGAGAGCCGTGACATCGGGCAGATCGGTGCACTGCCGCTTTGCGCCGGCTTCAGTTGCGTCGGTGAGGGCTCGCCAACCGATGGCGGCGTTCCCCCCGTGCGTCTGTTCAGCGGCTGCATGCAGTTCGACCTGGGCGGCATGCAGCCCTTGATCCCGATGATGCCGGCGGTGATGCACGTGGGAACGCTGCTCTCCCGCTATCCGGAGATGCTGCCGATGCTCGAGGCGATGGCGCGGGAGTCGGGGCTCGAGCGCGCGGGTGCCGCGGGCATCCTCTCGCGGCTGGCCGACGTGGTCGCCGCCAGCATCGTGCGAGGCTGGGTCGAGTGCGGCTGCGCGGAAGTGGGCGGCTGGGTCGAGGCGCTGCGTGATCCGCGCCTGGGCAGGGTCATCGCCGCGGTACACCGCGATCCCGGGCGCGACTGGACGGTGGCCGCCATGGCCGCGGAGATGGGTAGCTCCCGCTCGGTATTCGCCGCACGCTTCCGAAGCTCTCTTGGCATATCGCCGCTGGGCTATGTCACCCAGCTCCGTATGTGTCTGGCCACGCAGTGGATCGCCGAGCGGCAAGTGTCGATCGAGCAGGTCGCCGAACGCCTCGGCTACGGCTCCCAGGCCGCCTTCAGCCGCGCCTTCAAGCGCGCCACCGGCAAGACGCCGGGAACCATCAGACAAGTCGACGGCCAGTGACCGTCCCGGCTGGAACATGGGTGGCAGCGACCCGGCCGACCAGCGACAC
>NZ_CEXLVS010000300.1:0-4338 GCF_982684285.1 Salinicola sp.
GATCGGCATCGGCGGTAGTGTCGAGAGTGACCGACTCCCCATCCACGTTGGCGGTATTACCGGCGGTATCAGTGATCGCCAGCGAGCTGGTGATCTCGCCGTCGGCCAGACCGGAGAGGTCGACGGTGACCGTGCCATCGGCCGCCACGTCGGCGGTGACCGTAGTTGTGCCATCGGTGAACGAGGCCACGGCGGTGGCATCGGGGTCGAGGCCGCTGACGGTGTAGCTGGTCGCGGCGGCTTCATCGGCGCTGATCAGGCCATCGCCATCGTTGCTGACAAGGGTGGCCAGCGGCGCTGCATCGGCGGTGGTGTCCAGCGTCACGCTTTCGCCGGTCACCGTGGCGGTATTGCCGGCCTCGTCGGTGATCGCCAGCGAGCTGGTGATCTCGCCATCGGTCAGGCCGGAGAGGTCGACGGTAAAGGTGCCGTCGGCGGCGACATCAGCGAGAGCTGAGTTGCCATTCACATCGGTGAACGTAACTTCGCCAGTGGCGCCGGCATCCAGTCCGGTCACGGTGAAGCTTACCGCCCCAGCCTCGTCGGCGTTGATCAGCCCGTTGTCGTCATTGATGACGAGGGAGGCAGTCGGGTCGGCATCGGCGGTGGTGTCGAGAGTGACCGACTCTCCAGCGATAGTGGCGCTGTTGCCGGCCTCGTCGGTGATCGCCAGCGAGCTGGTGATCTCCCCATCCGCCAGGCCGGAGAGATCGACGGTAAAGGTGCCGTCGGCGGCGATATCGGCAGTGACCGTGGTGGTGCCGTCGGTGAACGAAGCCACGGCGGTGGCATCGGGGTCGAGGCCGCTGACGGTGTAGCTGGCCGTCTCGGCCTCGTCGGCACTGATCAGGCCGTCTGCGTCGTCGCTGGTCAGCGTGGCGGTCGGCGCGGCATCGACGGTGGTGTCCAGCGTTGCGGTGTCGGTGATGGTACCTTCGTTACCGGCGGCATCGGTGACCGTGAGCGTCGCGGTCAGCTCGCCGTCGGGCAGGCCAGTCAGGTCGGCGGTATAGCTGAACGTGCCATCGCCGTTGAGCGTGATCTCCTCACCGGCAATGGTGAGCGGATCACCACCACCGGCACTGGCGATGGTCAGCGAGTCGATGGTCGCGCCATCTTCGACCGTGCCGGAGAGAGTGGCGCTATCGGCCTCGGCCGCGTTGTAGACGTCATCACCGAAGATCACGCTGTTGAGAGCGTCATCGCCTTCACCCGGTGCGGTGGTGTCGAGTTCGACCGTGTCGGTCACTGGCTCGGAGGTGTTGCCCGCGGCGTCGGTAGCGACAGCGCTGAGGCTGTTGTCGCCTTCGTCGAGCGTGACCGTACCCTGGGTCAGCGTCCAGGTGCCGTCGCCGTTGTTGGCGGCGGTGTAGTCACTGCCGTTGACCGTGACGGTCACTGTTGCGTCCGGATCGTCGACGGTGCCGCTGAATGCGGGGCTGTCGTCGTTGATCGGCGCGTCCAGTGCGTCGAGGGTGATCACCGGGGCGTTCTGGTCAATAGTGACAGGACCCGGTGTTGAGGAAGGCCCCGTGTTACCCGCAGAGTCCGTCTGGCGAACCTGAACCACACCATCGCCATAATTACCCGGCTCCAGGGTAAAACTGTCACCGGTGCCGTCAGTCCAATTCGTGCCGCTATCGATGGAGTACTGCCAGGTCGCGCCTTCCTCCAAGCCTGTTACGTTGACCGTGCCGTCGCTTGTGATGCCATCGGCATCGTCAACTCCCGTATCGTTGGCCAGCTCCACTTCGGGGGCTTGAGGCGGTGTGACATCCCCCAAGTCAATATCGACAATCGTTGAGCTGGGATCGCTCGTGTTGCCGGCTGCGTCGGTTGCCACCGCTTCGATTTCCGTTTCATCCTCGAGCGGGGTGTCGGGTGTGACGCTCCATGTACCATCTTCGCCGACCGGCGCCGGTGCACCGATGGCGTTGTTATCGCCGTCGGTTAACGTTACGGTGCTACCGGGCTCAGCGGTGCCAGTAATTTCCTCACCGTTGGTGGGGTTGATTACCGGCGCATCCGGCGCGGTCAGATCGGGCGCGGTGGCACCGGTGGGATCACTCTCGTTACCGGCGGCATCGGTGGCCGTCGCCGTGACGTCTTCGCCGTTGGTCAGGGCCGGGTCCAGCGGCACGCTGTAGCTGCCGTCATCGGGATCGGCAGTGACCGAGCCGATGTCATTGCCATCGGCGTCGGTGACGGTGACGGTCGAGCCGGGTTCGGCGGTGCCGGTGACGGCAGTTCCATCCTCGGCGACGGTGGCGGTCGGCGCATCCGGCGGCGTCGTGTCGATGTTAAGAGCGTAGGTGTTGCTGGGCTCCGAAACCTGGCCTTCGGGGTCGGTAGAGGTCGCGCGGAAGGTCGTCGTGCCATCCAGTAGCCGCGCATTGATCCTGAAACTCCAGTTGCCGAAATTGTCGGCCTGGGTCTCGCCGAGCATGGTGTCATCCGCCCACACCTGCACCATGTTAGTGGCTTCGGCAGTGCCCTGAAGCGTAGGGTTGGGGTCGTTGGTGGTGCCGCCATCATCGACGTTTCCCGTCACCGGCTCCGTCGCATCGATCGAGGTGATGATGACCGGCTCGGAGGGCGGCAGGGCATCTTCCAGATCGGCGTCGACGATGGCGCTTCCCGGCTCGCTGGCATTGCCGGCAGCGTCCGAGGCAACGGCGGTGAAGGTGCTGCCATCTTCCAGCGGGGTTTCCGGTGCAAAGGACCAGTTGCCGTTGCGATCCGCTTCGATGGTCGCGATGGTGTCGCCCTGATCATTCGTGAGCGTGACGCTGCTGCCCGGCTCGGCGCTCCCGGTGAGGATCTCTCCATCGGTCGGATTGACCACGGGAGCCGCAGGAGGCTGGGTGTCGACGGTCAGGATGAATGGGTCACTGGCGTTCGACACATTGCCGGCGCTGTCGGTGGCGGTAGCGGTGAAGTCATAGCTGCCGTCGTCGAGTGCCTCTGGCGTGAACGACCACTCTCCCGCGGCGTTGGCAATGGTCGTGCCGAGTTCGGTCTCGCCGGAGTAGATCGTGACGATGCTGCGCGCTTCGGCTTGGCCCGAGAGGGTCGGTGTCGTGTCGTTGGTGCTGTCGCCGCTGTCGAGATCGCCCGTCTGCGGCGCGGTATCGTCACTGCCCATAGTGATGGTAGGCGTGGCGGGGGGCGTAGTGTCGTTCAGATCGCCGTCGACGATGACGCTACCGGGTTCGCCGACATTGCCCGCGGCGTCGGTCGCGGTGGCGTTGACCTCGGTGCCATCGCCCAGAGGTGCGTCCGGCTGGAACGACCAGTTGCCGTTGTCGTCCGTCGTGGTCTCACCGATGGCGTTACCGTCACCGTCGGTCAGCGTGATCGTGCTACCGGCTTCGGCGGTGCCGATCAGCACGCTACCATCGCTGGGATCGAGGGTCGGTGAACCCGGTGCCGAAGTGTCGACCGTCAGCGCATAGCCATCACTTTCGCTGGACACGTTCCCGGCGGAGTCCGTGGCGGTGACAGTGAAAGTGTAATCACCATCGTCGAGGTCGTCGGTGGTGAATGTCCATTCACCTTGCCCGTTGGCCGTGGTGGTCCCGATCGCCTCGCCGTTGGCGTAAAGCGTCAGGGTGCTGCCCGCCTCGGCGCGTCCACTCAGGGTCGGGGTGGTGTCGTTGGTGCTGGCTTCCCGATCGACGGATCCGGTCTGGGGATCGACGTCGTCGTTGACTCCGGCAATCGTCGGCGTGGCCGGGGGCGTGTTGTCGTTCAGGTCGCCGTCGACGATGACGCTACCGGGTTCGCTGACATTGCCCGCGACGTCGGTCGCGGTGGCGTTGACCTCGGTGCCGTCGGCCAAGGGTGCGTCCGGCTGGAACGACCAGTTGCCGTTGTCGTCCGTCGTGGTCTCACCGATGGCGTTACCGTCACCGTCGGTCAGCTTAATCGCGCTGCCGGGCTCGGCGGTGCCGGTCAGCGTGGTGCCATCGGTCGGATCGACTATCGGCGCATCCGGTGCGGAGGCGTCGATGGTGCCGGTCGCCGGCTCGCTGGTGTTGCCGGCGGGATCCTGGGCGACGACCTCGATCTCCGTGCCATCGGCCAATGGTTCGTCGGGCGTGAAGGTCCAGTTGCCATCGTCGTCGGTGATGGTCTCGCCGACCGGATTGCCATCGCCGTCGGTGATGATGATGGTGCTGCCGGGCTCGGCTCCACCGCTGATGGTGTCGCCGTTCGAGGGATCGATGGTCGGTGCGTCCGGGGCGGAGGCATCGATGGTGCCGGTCGCTGGCTCGCTGGTATTGCCGGCGGGATCCTGGGCGACGACCTCGATCTCCGTGCCATCGGCCAATGGTT
>NZ_CEXLVS010000301.1:0-3810 GCF_982684285.1 Salinicola sp.
ACCGCGCCTGCCAGCCGCGGGTGACCGAAGGGCATCCACGCTTAACTGCCCTTCGCCGTCCCTGGCTACGGGCAGATCGGCGCCGGCTTGCTCTGACATCCCTGTCTCGCCAGCCGGCGACGACGCTCGGACGCCCCCGGTCCCCCGCGGCGGGACCGCCCGGAGGTGCCGCGAGCGTCGTCGGGAACGAAGCCGGGCAGGGACGCCCGGCGAGTGGACGCCGATTCGAGCGGCGCCAGGGATGGCGTAGCGAGATTAAGCGAGCGGCCCTCTCCGGGGTGTCGAGGTGCGGTTGAGCGAAGAACGCGCCGCGGCCACCCGAGCGGTAGACCAGCGACGCACCGTTATCGAAGCTGCCCAGCGGATAGGAGTAGTTCAACTGCGCGCGGTAGCCGTCCCAGGAGTGCTCGTTGGCGGCACCGTAGTTTTCCCACTGGCGACGTTTGTAGAGATTGAACGAGAGCCCGAGCGGCGAGCCGGTATCGATATCGGTGCCCAGGCCGGCATAGAGCGTGTTCTGACGGCTCTCCGTGGTATGCCCCCAGTCGAAGATATAGTCGAAGGCGACGAACCACTCCTTGAACGGGCCGAAACTCAGGTCCTGGCCGGTCATGTCGTCGATGGAGAGACGCGGCTCCAGCTCCATGAACACCGGCGACCCCTTGTCGAAGATGCCGCTGTCCGCTGCATTGCCGACACCGAAGAATTTCGGGAAATCGATATAACCGTAGAGGTCCAGCGGCCCCTTGCGACCGAAGAATTCGTACTCCAGGTAGATATCGTCGACCTGCTGCGGCCCGAACCGGATGTTCTTGCTGCCGATGACGGTGAGGTTCTGGTGATACCAATCGGACAGATAGGGCCCGTCGGCGGTCTGCCCCTCTGCCGCCGGCCCTTCATCCGGCGTCTCCTGCTCGATGACCGGCGCGTCGCCCTGACCGTCGGCGGCCCAGGCCGGGAACGCGGCCAGCGTCATCGCCCCCAATCCCAGCGACACCGACAACGCCAGATGGCGAGATCCTCCTTTCGCCCACCATTCCATAGCACCCATTGGCCGTGCGATTCGTTCTACCATGCCATTCCCCTACTCTTATTGTGTTGTCATCGTGCCGTCATTGCGGCTGCGTCATCGTCCAGACGGTTATCGCCGATTTGTGACTATTTTTTCATTCCCCTGACCGCCCGTGGCTGGCACAGGCATGCCATCGCGTCACTGCTACGCAATAGTGACTCGGAAATAGGTCGTAAAGCACTACATATGGGCCCATTCTTTGTCCAAAAGTACTCTATGAGCTTGTGAGAATAAAAACAACAAGTGACGGGGAAAACCAAAAAATGTTAAAAACATCTCAAGAAGATGTCCTGTCAAAAGGCGTTTTCTACCCATCAGGACCAACACCAAGGACAACAACATGACACTCATCATGGGTCTGGTCGGCGTCGTCGTGCTGCTGCTGATCGCGCTGATCTTCTCGAGCGACCGCAAGGCGATCAGCCTTCGCACCGTCATCGGCGCCTTTGCCATTCAAGCCGGCATCGGTGCCTTCGTGCTCTACGTGCCGTTCGGCCAGGCCGTGCTGGGATCGGTCTCCAGCGCCGTCAGCCAGGTCATCAGCTATGCCAACGACGGCATCGGCTTCCTGTTCGGCAACCTGGCCGATCCGACCAATGTCGGCTTCGTCTTCGCCATCAAGGTGTTGCCGATCATCATCTTCTTCTCGTCGCTGACGGCCGTTCTCTACTATCTGGGCATCATGCAGTGGGTCGTGCGGATTCTGGGTGGCGCGCTGCAGAAGGTACTGGGCACCTCGCGCACCGAGTCGCTCTCCGCCACCGCCAACATCTTCGTCGGCCAGACCGAGGCGCCACTGGTGGTGCGCCCGTTCCTGGCCAGCATGACCCGCTCGGAACTGTTCGCGGTCATGTGCGGCGGGCTTGCGTCCGTTGCCGGCTCCGTTCTGGCCGGCTACGCCGAGCTCGGCATCCCGATGGAGTATCTGATCGCCGCCTCGTTCATGGCCGCGCCAGGCGGTTTGCTGTTCGCCAAGATCCTGATGCCGGAGACGGAGAATCCCGACGATGACACGCGTCAGGCCAAGGATGTACTGGAAGCCGAGGACAAGCCGGCCAACGTACTGGATGCCGCCGCCTCCGGTGCTTCGTCGGGCCTGATGCTGGCCGCCAACGTGGGCGCCATGCTGCTGGCCTTCATCGGCCTGATCGCGATGATCGACGGCATCCTGGGTGGCGTCGGCGGCTGGTTCGGGATGGATTCGTTGAGCCTGTCGATGATTCTCGGCTGGCTGTTCTCGCCGCTGGCGTTCGTGCTCGGCATTCCCTGGCATGAAGCGACACTGGCGGGCTCGTTCATCGGCCAGAAGCTGGTGGTCAATGAGTTCGTGGCGTACATCAACCTGGCCCCCTATATCAGCGGGGATACCGTGGTCGAGTCGACCGGCCAGGCGATGTCCGCCCATACCGCCGCGATCCTGTCGTTCGCGCTGTGCGGGTTCGCCAACCTCTCATCGATCGCGATCCTGCTCGGCGGTCTCGGCACGCTGGCGCCCAGCCGCCGGCCCGAGATCGCCCGCTACGGCCTCAAGGCCGTACTTGCCGGCACCCTGTCCAACCTGATGTCGGCCACCCTGGCCGGGATCTTCCTGTCGCTGGCCGGCACGGCCTGAACCGGGATGCGTATCGCATGATCGCCATGAAACCCCGGCAGACTCGGCGGAGACATGCCGGGAGCCGGGCTCGGCAGGAAGCCGCCACCAACACGCCGGACAAGGAGATAGGAAGATGAGCAGTCTCGAGCAAGCCGCCAGCCGGGCGCTGGCCATGATGGACCTCACCTCGCTCAACGATGACGACGATGACGCTGCCATCCGGACACTGTGTCGTCGTACCGACACGCCGTACGGCGCCCCCGCCGCGGTCTGCCTCTACCCGGCGTTCATCGACGCGGCGGATCGCGAACTGACGGCCATGGGAATTCGCGACCGGGTACGGATCGCCACGGTGACCAATTTTCCCGACGGTAGCGTCAACGTCGAGCGCGCCTGCCGCGAGACCCGGGCGGCCGTCGCGGCCGGTGCCGACGAGGTCGACGTGGTGTTTCCCTACAAGGCGCTGATCGGCGGCGATGCCGAGTCGGGACGCGCCCTGGTCGCAGCCTGCCGCGATGCCTGCGGCGATCGGCTGCTCAAGGTGATTCTAGAGACCGGCGAACTCGAAGACCCGGCGTTGATCCGCCAGGCCGCGGATATTGCGCTGGAGTGCGGTGCGGACTTCCTCAAGACCTCCACCGGCAAGGTGGCGGTCAACGCCACGCTGGAAGCCGCCGACATCCTGCTCTCCGCCATTCGCGACAGCGGCCGCGACGTCGGCTTCAAGGCGGCCGGCGGCATCCGATCCACCGAGGATGCCAAGGCCTACCTGGATCTGGCCGCCGGCATCATGGGCGAGGCGTGGCTCACCCCGGCGCACTTCCGCTTCGGCGCTTCCGGCCTACTGGATGCGCTGCTCGCGACGCTGTCCGGCGACGACACCCAACCGACCGGCGGCGGATACTGAATCAGGTCGACCACGAGCGGAGAGTGCCATGCTGACGCAGGAAATCATTCGACGTAAGCGCGATGGACAGACCCTCGACCGCAAGATGCTCGATCTGGTCATGGGCGGCATCGCCGACGGCAGCATCGGCGACGCGCAGATCGGCGCGTTCGCCATGGCCGTCTATCTCAACGGCATGAACCGGGAAGAGGCGGTGGCGCTGACCGAATCGCTCCGCGACTCCGGTCAGGTGATGCG
>NZ_CEXLVS010000301.1:3820-4282 GCF_982684285.1 Salinicola sp.
GCCCCGACGATATCGAGTGCGCCGGCCCGGTACTCGACAAGCACTCCACCGGCGGTGTCGGCGATCTGGTATCGCTGATCCTCGGCCCCTGGGTCGCCGCCTGCGGTGGCCATGTACCGATGGTCTCCGGGCGCGGCCTCGGCCACACCGGCGGCACCCTGGACAAGCTCGAATCGATTCCCGGCTACGACGTTACGCCATCCGACGCCGTTTTCCGCCGCCTGGTGAAAGAGGTCGGCGTCGCGATCATCGGCCAGACCGGGTCGCTGGCGCCGGCCGACAAGCGCCTCTACGGCGTGCGCGACGTGACCGCCACGGTGGAGTCGATCCCGTTGATCGTGGCCTCGATTCTGGGCAAGAAGCTCGCCTGCGGCCTCGAGACGCTGGTGATGGACGTCAAGGTCGGCCGCGGCGCCTTCATGCCGACGCAGGAAGCGTCCCGGGAACTGGCCGAGGCGATCG
>NZ_CEXLVS010000302.1:0-4277 GCF_982684285.1 Salinicola sp.
CTGAAGCTGCAGGAATTCGAACGAAACCAGCGGTGGCGCCAGTGGGACGCTGGCCGATGCCGAAGATGCCGGTCAAGGTGTCCAGCCGGTCCGCCAGAGCGATCGCCATGCCGGTGGACGTGCTCGGAATCCCGTCACTGGCGAAGCGCGGCAGGTACTGCTCGTGGATGGCTTCGGCAACGGCTTCCGGCTCGCCGTCGTGACGGGCGTAGTAGGTGCCCATGATGCCCTGCAGTTCGGGGAACTCGAGCACCATCTCCGTGACCAGATCGCACTTCGCCAGTTGGGCGGCGCGGGCTGCCGCCTGGGAGTCTCCGCCTATCTTGCCGGCGATGAACCGGGCGACGACCTCGCTGCGCGCGGCCTTGTCGGCGAGGGATCCCAATTCGCGCTGGAACACGACGCTGGCCAATGATTCGCGGCGAGCCTCCAGCGTCTGCTTGCGGTCGGTCTCGAAGAAGAAGGCGGCATCGGCCAGGCGCGGGCGGATGACCTTCTCGTTGCCGTAGATGACCTGCTGGGGGTCCTCGCTGTCGATGTTGGCCAGCGTAATGAACTGTGGCTTGAGCTTGCCGTCGGCATCGAGCAGGTGGAAGTACTTCTGATTGGCCTTCATCGACGAGATCAGGCACTCGGCGGGCACTTCGAGAAAGCGTTCGTCGAAGCTGCCGGTGAGCGCCACCGGCCATTCGACCAGGCCATTGACCTCCTCGAGCAGGTCGTCGTCGATGACCGCGTGGGCATCGTGCACTTCCGCTTCGGCCAGCACCTGCTCGCGGATACGCTCGCGGCGGCGTTCCAGATCCACCAGCACGTAGGCATTCTCGAGGGCGGACTCATAGTCGTCGGCGTGGGCGAGTTCGATGGGAGCGGGTGCGTGGAAGCGGTGACCTCGCGTCGTGCGACCGGACTCCAGGCCCAGCAGGCTGGCCGGCACGACCTGGTCGCCGTAGAGCAGCACCAGCCAGTGAACCGGACGCGAGAACTCGATGCGCGAGGCGCCCCAGCGCATGTTCTTGGGCACCGGCAAGGCGTTGATGGCGGCACTGACGATAGCGGGCAGCAGCGTCTCGACGGTGTCTCCCTGCTGTCGTTCACGGTAGCCGAGCCAGGTACCCTTGTCGCTCTCCAGGTGGATCAGTTTGTCCACCGTAACACCGCAGGAACGCGCGAAACCCTCGGCCGCCTTGGTCGGCTGGTCGTCCTTGTAGGCCGCCGCCAGTGCCGGGCCGCGCTTCTCGACCTCCCGGTCCGGCTGCTTGTCGGCGAGGGCCTCGACCCGCACGGCGAGGCGCCGCGGAGAGGCGAGGGCATGTGCCGTGCCATGGGGGACCTCCGCCTCGTCGAGCCCCTTGACGACACCGTCGCGCAGGGCGAAGGCGAGGTTGGCGAGTGCACCCGGCGGCAGCTCTTCGACGCCCAGTTCGATCAGTAGCGTGTTGACTGCCATGCTCATGCGTCTCCCTGTTGAGTTTCTGATGCCTGCGTGAGCTCCCGACGCAGCGCTTCGGGCGCCAGCGGAAAGCCGGCGGCTTCCCGTGAGGCGTAGTAGGCGTGAGCGACGTCACGGGCCAGGGTACGAACCCTCAGGATATAGCGCTGGCGCTCGGTCACCGAGATGGCGTGGCGGGCGTCCAGCAGGTTGAAGGTGTGGGATGCCTTCAGTACCTGCTCGTAGGCCGGCAGCGGCAGATTGGCCTCGAGCAGCTTGTTGCACTCGCTCTCGCAGTGGTCGAAGGCCTCGAACAGGTAAGGCACGTCGGCATGCTCGAAGTTGTAGGTCGACTGCTCGACCTCGTTCTGCAGGTAGACGTCGCCATAGGTGACGCGAGTGCCGTCCGGGGCGATCGTCCAGACCAGGTCATAGACGCTGTCGACGTCCTGCAGGTACATGGCGATCCGCTCGAGACCATAGGTCAGCTCGCCGGTAACCGGATAGCACTCGATACCGCCGGCCTGCTGGAAATAGGTGAACTGGGTCACTTCCATGCCGTTGAGCCAGACTTCCCACCCGAGCCCCCAGGCGCCGAGGGTGGGTGATTCCCAGTTGTCCTCGACGAAGCGGATGTCGTGAACCCGCGGATCGATCCCCAGCCGCTCCAGCGAGCCCAGGTAGAGATCCTGCAGGTCCTTCGGCGATGGCTTCATTACCACCTGGAACTGGTAGTAGTGCTGCAGACGGTTGGGGTTTTCCCCATAACGGCCGTCGGTGGGGCGGCGCGACGGCTGGACGTAGGCGGCATTCCAGCTCTCCGGGCCGATCGAACGCAGGAAGGTGGCTGGATGAAAGGTGCCGGCACCCACTTCCATGTCGAGGGGCTGCAGCACGACACAGCCCTTTTCCGCCCAGTATTGCTGAAGGGCCAGTATCAGCCCCTGAAAGGTTTTCGCATCTGCCGTCGGGTCTGTCATTGACTGCGCACCGTTGCCCATGAATTCGTGAGCCGCCAAGTATACAATTAGCGCTCAATCGGTTATAGGCACCGGCGACGATCGGACTTTATCGTTGGCGGAACGTCATCGAACGTCGGGCGACTTGCGGGGTCGGAGTCGTCATGCCCGATAACCGGGTCGATCGAAGAGGAGTTACGACATGATCGTTGTCACTGGCGGGGCCGGCTTCATCGGGGCCAATCTGGTCAAGGCACTCAACGCACGCGGCCATCAGGACGTCATGGTGGTCGACGATCTCAGCGATGGCACCAAGTTCGTCAACCTGGCGGACTGCACGCTGGGGGACTATCTCGACAAGGGCGAGTTCCTGGCCCGGGTGAAGGCAGAGCTCAGCGGCGAGATCGGTGGCCTGCCGCCGATCGAGGTGATCTTCCATGAGGGCGCCTGCTCGGATACCACCGAGTGGGATGGGCGCTTCATGCTCGAGAACAACTTCGAATACTCGAAGGTGCTGCTCGAGTACTGCCAGGCCAAGCGGATTCCCTTCCTCTATGCCTCTTCCGCCGCCACCTACGGCGGCAGTGAAGTGTTCGTCGAGGATCCCGCGCATGAGAAGCCCCTCAACGTCTACGGCTACTCCAAGCTGCTGTTCGATCAGTATGTCCGTGCGCGCTGGGACGATTTCGACAGCCAGGTCGTGGGCTTCCGCTACTTCAACGTCTACGGCCCCAGGGAACAGCACAAGGGCAAGATGGCCAGCGTCGCCTACCATCACCACACCCAGGTGCAGCGCGGCGAGAATCCCAAGCTGTTCGGCGCCTGGGATGGCTATGAGGCCGGGATGCAGAGCCGCGACTTCGTCTATGTCGGCGACGTGGTGGACGTCAACCTGTGGTTCCTGGACAACCCGGAGGTGTCCGGCATCTTCAACCTGGGCACCGGTCGCGCCGAGCCGTTCAAGGCGATCGCCGAGACCGCCATCGATTTCTATTCACACAAGGACGGGGCAAAGGTCGAGATCGAGTACATCGACTTCCCCGATGAGCTCAAGGGGCGTTACCAGAGCTACACCCGCGCCGATATCGGTCGCCTGCGCGAGGCGGGTTACATCGCCAAGTTCAAGACCGTCCGCGAAGGGGTCTCCAGCTATCTGGAATGGCTGAATGGCTGATTCGCCGGTCGCCGCGCCCCGGTTTCTCGTCGTCGGCCCCTCCTGGGTCGGCGACATGGTCATGGCGCAGAGCCTGTTCATCACGCTGAAACGGCGCCATCCGGCTGCGACGATCGGCGTGCTGGCGCCGGGTTGGTCGCTGCCGATCCTCGAGCGCATGCCGGAAGTCGACGAAGCCATCGCGCTGGACGTGAAACATGGCGAGTTCGGCTGGAAGACACGGCGCGGTGTCGCACGCTCGCTGAGGGGGCGCTTCGATCACGCCATCGTGCTGCCGCGTTCGCTGAAGTCGGCACTGGTTCCGTTTCTGGCCGGTATCCCGCGCCGCACGGGTTTCACCGGCGAACAGCGCTACTGGCTGCTCAACGATCGCCGCAAGCTCGACAAGGCGGTCCTGAATCAGACCGTGAAGCGCTTCGTCGCGCTGGGGCTCGATGCCAGCACGGCGGCCAGCGGCGATTTCGAAACGCCGTATCCGCGACGCAGCGTCGACTCTCGGCATCAGGACCAGCGGCGGGAGTCACTCGGGCTGGGGGAGCGGCCCGCCATCGGGATGATGCCCGGGGCGGAGTACGGCCCGGCCAAGCAGTGGCCGCTCGACTATTTCCGTGAACTGGCCGAATCCCTGATCGCGCGCGGCTACACCGTCTGGGTGCTGGGCGGCCCCAAGGATGTCGAGGCCGGCGACGTCATCACCCGGGAGCTGGGTCAT
>NZ_CEXLVS010000303.1:0-4275 GCF_982684285.1 Salinicola sp.
CGTTTGGGTCGTCGGGGTCGACAAGTGAGCCGGCGACCCCGGCACCGCCCAGGTGACGGGATTCCTGCTGGGCGGGCTGTTGCGGCGGAGCCGTCTCGGCCTGGGCATCGCCCCCGAGCGCGGTGATCATCGCCTGGACGCCACCCGTGATCCCGCCGGCGTAATCCCCCTCGCGGAACGCCGGGGTGATGGTCTGGTTGATGATCGCGGAGGTCCGAGCGTCGGTCAGCCGGCCCTCCAGGCCATAGCCCACCTCGATCCGCACGGCGCGTTCGTCCACGGCGACGATCAGCAGTGCGCCGTTATCCTCGCCCTGCTGGCCGATGCCCCAGTGGCGGCCGAGCTGGTAGCCGTAATCCTCGATGGCCTCTCCCTGAAGGTCCGGCAGCGTCACCACGACGAGCTGCTCGCCGGTCGCCTCCTCGTGGGCCGCCAGCATGCCGGTCAGTTGGGATCGGGTCGAAGCGTCGAGCAGATCGGCGTTGTCGACCACGCGCCCGGTCAATTCGGGAAAGTCCGGGGCCGCCTGGGCGAACAACGCGAAGGCCAGTAGCCAGAGGCCCAGCGTCAGCGAAATGGCGCGCGTGTACGTTCGCCGCGTCGGACAGCGCATCAGAACTCCACCTTGGGCGCCTGGTCGGCGTTCTCCGTGGTGGCCTCGAAGTTCTCGCGAATCGGCATATCGCTGTAGAGCACGCTATGCCAGATCTTGCCCGGGAAGGTCCGGATTTCGGTGTTGTACGCCTCCACCGCCTGGATGAAATCGCGACGTGCCACCGCGATCCGATTCTCGGTGCCTTCCAGTTGCGACTGCAGCGCCAGGAAGTTCTGGTTCGACTTCAGGTCGGGATAGCGCTCGGAAACCGCCATCAGCCGACTCAGCGCGCCCGTCAGCTGGCTCTGGGCCTGCTGGAACTGCTGCAGTTGCTGGGGATCGTTCAGCGTATCGGCGTCGATCTGGATCGAGGTCGCCTTGGCGCGCGCTTCGACGACGGCCGTCAGCGTCTCCCGCTCCTGGCTGGCGAAGCCCTTCACCGTCTCCACCAGGTTGGGCACCAGATCCGCACGGCGCTGGTACTGGTTCTCGACCTGGGACCAGGCCGACTTCACCTTCTCGTCCAGCGTCGGAATGTTGTTGATGCCGCAGCCGGAGAGCGACAGCATCAATACCAGCAGCAACAGCCACCGCCACGGTTGACGGGCGGCGACGGGCAAGGCGGTCACAGGTGTCTGCATGAAGAGTTCCCGATTGGAGAAGATTGGAAATCGAAGCCACGGGGGTTCCCGAATACTCGGGGGCCCAGGCGGCGATAACGCCAAGTTACAGGTTGGCCGGCGCCATGGGAAGGCGGTTCCCCGCCGCTCAGCCCGCGTCGCCGATGGCCCGGATCCGGGCGGCAAGCGCTGCCAGCCCGGCATCGTCCGCACGCCGGTAGTCATGGGAGGAGAGATAGCCTTCGTAGACATCGAAGTACTTGTCGACCCTGGACTCGATCGGTTTGAACGCGGCGTCGTCCCCCGTGCCATGCATGGGGAACAGCTTGGCGTGCAGGTGGTCGACACCGTAGCCCTCGAAGAACATGCCGCAGCGGGCCACGCCCTCCAGCGCCCGATCCAGGCGCCTGGCCACCTGCTTGGTGGCGACGATCAACTGGCGCAGGACCTCGTCATCGCGGTCGAAGGCGTAGCTAGGGTGGTGCGCCTTGGGGATCACCACCGAAAAGCCCTCGGTATTGGGGAAGATGGAGAGAAAAGCCAGGTGCGATTCGTCCTCCCAGATACGGTGGGCCGGCGCACGACCGGCGACGATGTCGCAAAAGATGCAACTCATGAAGGCCCCTCTCGTGACATCGATGGCCGACCTACGGATAGCCGGACAATGGCAAGCCCTCTATTAGTCATGACCCATGGGACGACGTCAATGCGGGTCACCGCGCGCGAACGAAGAGGAGAAGCCCGGGCTATCCGAAAGTCTTAAGCGAGCGTATGTTGGGTCAGGCCCATCCGAAGCGCCGACACCTGCCCGCTATGAACAAACTCGATAACGCCCTGCTCAACTTGCTGCTCAAGGATGGCCGCATGTCCTATGCGGACATGGCCCGCGAGCTCGACATTTCACGGGCCCACGCTCGCGATCGGGTGCAGTCGCTGGTGGAAAGCGGTGTCATCGAGCAGTTCACCGCCGTGGTCAATCCGTCGAAGCTCGGCAAGATCATCTCGACCTTCGTCGACCTGAAGGTCGCGCCCTACGCCATCGAGGCGATGGCAGCCGAGCTGGCGGAGTGCCACGAGGTCATCAACCTCTACATCATGAGCGATCTTCGCAGTCTCCATATGCATACGCTGACGGACAGCCAGGAGACCTTCGACCGTTTCGCCCGCGAACATATCCTGGGCCGCCAGGAGGTCATCTCGGTGAACTGCACCACGCTGATGTCCCGCGTCAAGCACGGACGCGGTGGCGCCAAGATCTGAGTTCCGCCGGGGCGTGCAATCAATCGCTTTCGACACTACCGTCGCTGCGCGGATCCGCACCGCCCTCGAGGCTACCGTCGACATGACGAGTGATGCCGCCGGCGTGCCCCATGGTGTCGCTGTAGGCGTCAATGACATCCACCTGATGGCCGGCCTGGCGCAAGGCCGCGATCAGCGTCGGGTCAAAGCGCGACTCCAGCTTGAGTGACGTCGTGCCCTCCCCCCAGGTTCTTCCCAGCAACCAGCGCGGCGCATCGACGGCCTGCTGGAGCGGCTGACCGTAAACCACGTGTCGCGTGAAGACCGCCGACTGGGTCTGCGGCTGCCCTTCACCGCCCATGGTGCCGTAGACCATGGTTCGGCCGTCGTTGAGCCGCGCCAGGGCCGGATTGAGCGTGTGGAACGGCTTGCGCCCGGGCACCAGCGCCTGTCGCGCATGCGGATCGAGTGAAAAGCCGATCCCCCGGTTCTGCCACAGCACCCCGGTGGAGGGTAATACCACGCCGGAACCGAACTCCCAGAAGGTACTCTGAATGAAGCTCACCGCCCGCCCCTCACCGTCGATACACCCCATCCAGATGGTATCGCCAGGTTCGCCTGCGTGCGGCCAGGCCAGCGCACGGGCCGGATCGATCCGCGCCGCCAACCGATCCAGAGTGGCGTCTGCCAGCAGGTCGAGTGGGTCGACGTCCATCCAGCGAGGATCGGTCACATGCCGATCTCGCACCAGAAACGCCTGCTTGGTGGACTCGACGAGCGCATGAACGTAATCGAACCCCTCGGCTTCAGCGATTTTCAGGCGCTCGAAGAGCCCCAGGATCATCAGTGAGGAGACGCCTTGCGTGGGCGGCGGTAGATTCCACACCTGTCCCTGCTTGAGGCTCAGCGACAGCGGTGTGACCGCCCGCGGCGCGTAGCCGGCGAGATCGGCCCGGCGCAGCGGGCTGCCGAATCGCTCCAACTCCTCGCCCATGGCCATTCCCAGCTCGCCCCGATAGAAATCTCCCAGGCCGGCGTGCGCCAGCCGTTCGAAGGTCGAGGCCAGGGTCGGTTGACGAAACGTCTCGCCCTGATGCGGCGCCGCACCCTCGCTAAGCAGATGGCCGGCAAACCCGGGAACGTCCGCCAGCTCACCGAGCTTGGCCGCCGTCAGTGCCGCCTGCCCCCGTGTCACGGGAACTCCCCGACGCGCATGGGCGATCGCCGCCTCGAACAGCCGTGACAGCGGCAACGTGCCCCCCCAGCGGCGCGAATGCTCGAGGGCCATCTCCCAGCCCCCCACCGTCCCCGCTGTGGTCAATGCGGCCAGCGGGCCGCGGGCGGGAATGCCTGCATATCCCGCGTAATAATCCGTATCCGCCAACTGCGCGGCGGCGCCGCAGGCCTCGATGGCGACCGGTGTCTTGCCGGGCTCGGAGATGAGCCAGAATCCATCGCCACCGATCGAGTTCATATGCGGATAGACGGTGGCGATGGTCGATGCCGCCGCCACCATTGCCTCGATGGCATTGCCGCCCTCACGCAGGATATCCCGACCGGCCTGAGCAGCCAGATAGTGAGGCGCGACGACCATGCCACGACTGGGCTTGGCATTACTCTGCATGGATCGCGAAGCTCCCTGTATTCAAGGTATTGACCGAAAGGCCGGCTACAGGGCACCCGCACTGGCGGATCACCAGCCGATCGCCTTGGGCAGCCAAGTGACCAGCGCAGGCATCAGGCATAGCAGCGCCAACGTCAGGAACTGGATGCCGATGTACGGCAGCACGCCGACATAGATATCCCGCGTGGAGATCTGTG
>NZ_CEXLVS010000304.1:0-4263 GCF_982684285.1 Salinicola sp.
GCAAGACCTTGGAAACCGACGAAGATTTCGTCACTGCGCTGCTGGAAACGGAAGCTCTGCTCGGCCAGCTTGGCCTGTTCCCGGTAGCGCCAGGCGTCGACCCCGTGGTCGCGGACGCGCCGGATCTGATCGAACAGGCTGGCCTGGATGTCGTCGAGATGATGTTCCCCCTCCGGCGTCAGGCTGATCGAGACGTCGAACAGCGCGTGTCGACCGTCACCCGCGCGGGTGCCGGCGGACAAGGCGTCGGCCCAGCCTGCCTTGCGCAGGGCAGCCAGAAGGCTGCCCTCGCCCTCGTGCCCGAGCAGGTTGGCGAGATAGTCGTCCGGCTTGTCGGCGTATTCGAGGGTGGGGTCGTCGATGGGAAAGAGGAATTCCAGCTGGCGACGCGCCTCGTTGCTCTTGATGCGAATCGATGCCGGCAGGTCGTTGGCCCTCGCCAGTGGCTGATCGACCACGGGCTTTTGCAGGCCGCGATCGGGTATCGCGGCGAAACGTTGGCGGACCAGCCGCTCCATGGCATCCAGCGGCTCGGGGGCGAGCACGGTCAGATGCATGACATTGGCATCGTAATGGCGGTGGTAGAAATCGAGCAGCGCCTGGCGCAGCGGGCGTTTGTCGCTGTTGAGCGTCTCCAGGCTACCCACCGAAAAGTGATTGAGCGGGTGCTCGGGATTGAGCGCCTTGCCCAGCGCCTCGTTGATGCGGCGGGCATCGTCGTCGCGCCTGGCCTGGTATTCGGAGTTCACCGCGTGGCGTTCGCGGTCGACATAGTCGGGATTGAACTGCGGAGAGATGAAGAACTGTGAGAACCGATCGAGTGCGTCGGGAAAGGCGCCCGGATCCACGTCGAAGTAGAAGTTGGTGTCCTGGTCGGCGGTGAAGGCGTTGTGGGATCCCCCGTTCTGGGAAATGAAGCGCTGGTAGCCGTCCGGATCCGGATAGCCCTCGGTTCCCAGGAACAGCATGTGCTCGAGGAAGTGCGCCAGCCCGGGCATGTCGGACGGATCGTTGTTGCTGCCCACGGAGACGTCCATGGCCGCCGCGGCCTTGTCGGCCTCGGGGTCGCTGACCAGCAGCGCCTGCAGGCCGTTGTCGAGGGTGATGGCGCGGTACTGGCGCTCGTCATTGGGACTCTGGATGATGGGGCTCTGACTGACGGCGGCACGGTCGGCCGATCCAGGGTCGGGAGCGGCGGTCGCCGTGACGGGGAGCGCCACCAGCCCCAGGGCCAGCGCCAGGCAACCGGCAAGATACCGGATGCCCAGTGCGGTACGTGTTGGCGGCGTCATGCCGGTGAGCGCCGGACGATGGCGCGGGGAGTGAAGACGGGGTTCCTGCATACGGACTCTCTCGCTGATGACCGGGGGTGTGAAAATCGAACCGGGGCCCTGAAATGGTGCAACGATGCCTGCCGTGGCGAGGCGCTCATGTCGTCCAGACGCGCATGGGGCCGATAGGGTAACCGCAGGCCCACTCCTGGTGCGCGGGGTCGTTCACCTGCTTTGATACCGGAAACGCGCCCAGCAGTTCCCGGTCGGCCGGGCCGATGAGCCCGCGAACCGACGCTGGCGACGTATCCGGCGAGAGCCAGGCGTCGGTCTCGTCGGGGGCGATGACCGTGGGCAGGCGATCGCTCATCGGGGCGATGACTTCCGTCGTGGGCACCGTGATCAGGGCGAAAGAGTCGCGTGTCGTGCCCGTGTCCGGCGCGTAGCGACTCCAGATGCCGGCCAGCAGCAGTGGCGACCGGTCGGTATGGGTCACCAGGAAGGGCTGCTTGCCCCGTAGCCCGTTCTGCCAGACGTAAATGCCGGTCACGGGGAGCAGGCACCGGCGCTCGGCCAGCGCCTCGCGAAACATCGGTCGCTCGTCGAGCGATTCGGCACGGGCGCAGTGCGGCGCCTGATCCAGCACTTTCAGCCACGTCGGAGTAAGCCCCCAGAACGCGTCGCGCAGCACGGTGACCCCCGCCTCGTGGCGCAGGATCGACAGCCAGCGGCGCGGCGCCAGGTTGGGGCCGAGGATCGGCGGGTCGATGCCGCGAAAAGCGGGGCTTGCCGGATGACGGGTCCAATCGTCGACATGCAGTCGACCAGCCATGGTGTCTCCTCTTGGACGATCGAGTGGCGAGGGCAACAGCCTATGCCACAGCGTGCGCCGGGCCAAGGCGTTATTCACCTGCCGGGGCGAGACGGGGGAGGGCGCTCGCCTGCGGACGCCGGCGGTGTAAAACCCTCACGAAATCGTCACGTTAATCCGCTCGATGCTTGCGTTTGTGCGGTATGGCGATATGCTGGGAAACGCTGTTCGATTTTAAGTCGACAACAATATTTTCCGGCTTCCGACTCGTCGGCAGCGATTCGACACCATTCCGAGCGAGGAATTTCATG
This sequence comes from Salinicola sp., assembly GCF_982684285.1. Lineage (NCBI taxonomy): Bacteria > Pseudomonadati > Pseudomonadota > Gammaproteobacteria > Oceanospirillales > Halomonadaceae > Salinicola > Salinicola sp. The sequence goes on from NZ_CEXLVS010000304.1 coordinate 2,394, forward strand.
GCTCGACCGCGACAGCACGCCCCCGAGGCGCTCCATGCCCAGGTCATGGCGGCCTGCGATGCCTGGCTGAGAGACAATCCCGTGCACACGCTGTCGCTGCGCTCGCTGGCTCGCGATGTGGGCTGCGCGCCGAGTACGCTGCTCAAACTCTACGGCAGCTTCAGCAACCTGCTGCAGTACGTCAATATCGAGACCCTCGACAGGATGGGGGCGGCGGTATCCTGGCTCGAGGATGCCGATCCGGAGCCGCAGCTCAAGGCCCTGGCGACGGCATACTGGCAGTTCGCCCAGCACGAGCCTCACCGCTGGCAGATGCTGTTCGAGTACCCGCTCGCGGACGAGGGTGAACTCGACGAGCGCCAGAGCCATATCATCGATGCGCTGTTTCTGCGCGTCGAGAGCGCGCTCAAGGCCCATCAGCCGGCACTCGACGATGCCACTGCCCGGCGCATGGCAAGGACGCTCTGGGGCAGCGTGCATGGCCTGGTGCAGTTGGGGCTCAACGATCGCCTCGGCTATTGGCAGGGGCAGCCGATGGAAGTGGGAGAGCTGCTCGATCAGCTGTTGTCGATGACACTGAACGGCCTGCGCTACCTGTCGGACGACTCGTGAATTCGGGGTTACTGGCCCAGCGCCGCTTCGCGCCGTTCTTCTGGACCCAGGCCCTGGGCGCTTTCAACGACAACCTGTTCAAGAACGTCCTGCTGCTGCTGCTGACCTTCGTCGCCGTACCCCGGTACGGTTGGGATACGGGGCTGCTGAACAACCTGGCGGCGGGACTCTTCATCCTGCCGTTCTTCCTGTTTTCCGCCTGGGGCGGCACGCTCGCCGATCACCTCGACAAGCAGAGGCTGGTGCGTCGTCTCAAGTTGCTGGAGCTGGCGACGATGATCGCGGCTGCGGTGGCGGTCTGGTTCGAGCTGTTCGGCCTGTTGCTGGCGCTACTGTTCATGATGGGCACGCAGTCGGCGCTGTTCGGTCCGGTCAAGTACGCCATCTTGCCGCAGCACCTCGCCGCCACCGAACTGGTCAAGGGCAATGCCTGGGTCAACCTGGGCACGTTCGTGTCGATTCTGCTGGGTACCCTGCTGGCCGGCGTGCTGGCCTCGTTGGAGGGCGCGCTGGGAAGGGCGGCCATCGCGACCAGCCTGGTGGTGATCGCCGTGGCCGGTGTCGTCGTCAGCCTGAAGATCCCGGCGGCGCCTCCGAGCGTGACCGGCCGTGTTCCGTGGCGCCCGTTTTCCGGCACCTGGCGAGTGATGCGCGACGGTCTCGCCGAGAAGAAGGTCCGGCCGGCGCTGATCGGGATCAGTTTCTTCTGGTTTCTGGGCGCCTGCTACCTGACCCAGCTGCCGGCGTGGGTCAAAGACGTGATTCACGGAAGCGAGGGGGCCGTCAGCTTCCTGCTGGGTGCCTTCGCGGTCGGCGTGGGCCTGGGGGCACTGCTCTGCTCCCGGCTGTCGGCGGGGCGCCTGGAGCTCGGGCTGGTGCCGATCGGGGCGTTGGTCATCGGGGTCTCCGGGATCGAGCTGGCCGCGCAGTCGAGCTTCGCCGGGGAGCAGTTGACGTTGGTCGAGCTGCTGGCGATGACCGATTTCTGGCGCATGAGCACGCTGCTGGCGCTGGTGGGGCTCGGCGGCGGTCTCTACAGCGTACCGCTCTACACCCTGATGCAACTGGCCAGTCGCGAGGAGCGTCGGGCCCGCATGATTGCTGCCAACAATATCCTCAACGCGCTGTTCATGATCCTGTCCGCCGTGTTCGGGATCGTGGTGCTGAGCGTGATGAAGCTGTCGCTCTTCGTGCTGTTCGCGTGTCTGGGGTGGTCGGCACTGCTGGTGGGCGTGGCGCTGCTGATGCGGAATACCCG
>NZ_CEXLVS010000305.1:0-4234 GCF_982684285.1 Salinicola sp.
ACGGCGGGTCTTTTCGACGCGCTCGATCAACGCGGTCGGCATGCCCATCAGCGTCAGCCGCGTGCGGGCGGCGTCGATCAGGGCACGATCGCGGGTACTCAGTACAGCGAGGAATTCTTCCTGGGCGCCGCCCCAGGCGGGAATGAGCAGATCGACCAGCGGTGCGCCCTGATTGACCACGTCGCCGGGGGCCAGGTCATAGCTACGCTCGACGAAGCCGGCGCTGCGCACCTGAATGATCGCCACGTCACGGTCGTTGAACTGCACATTGGCGGCGGCATCGACCGAGCTGGTGAGGTCGTTGCGCATGACCTGCGCGGTGCGCACGCCAAGATTCTGCGCCACGCCGGGATTGATCTTGACTGCGGCAGCGCCGTCACCGGCTTCATCGGCATACTTGGGCACCAGCTCCATGTCCATGAACGGCGACTTGCCCGGCTGGTCGAAGTGCTGATCGGGGACCATCGGATCGTACCAGTACCGCACTTCACGCTGCTTGTCAGTGGCTGCCGCCTGGGCTGATGTCGGCATGATGCGGTTATCGCGCAGAAGCCAATAGGTGGCACCGCTGCTGGCAATTGCCACGGCGGCAATGACGGCCATAACAGTGGCGATACGAAAAGCGGGCTGACTCATGAGGTGGGCTCTCCATAGGAAAAATACAGCTTCATCGCGATCAGTTTGCGCTGTTGCTGGAGATCGACGATCCGCACGCGCTGGTCGATCAGCTCGCGGCGCGCGGCGATTACGGCGTCGAGATCGCCCTGACCGCTTCTGTAGGCGGCGTACTGTAGCCCGACTTTTTTCTGGACGAGCTTGAGCCAGGTGGTTTGGGCGCGCTTGAGCTGGTTTGACAGCGCGGTGTAGTCGGCCAACTGGCTGTCGAGTTCGCTCCTTTGTTCGCGCAGCAGCGCATCACGTTCGAGCTGCAGACGTTCGACGTTGTGCTGGCGGGCGCGAATCGCCGGGTCCTGGCGGCTGGCGGTGAACAGCGGCAGATCGAACGACACCTGTGCCGAGACCATGTCGCCGTAGCGTTCGTCGCGATGCTGATAGGCCAGCTCGACGCCCCAGTCGGGGCGCTTTTCGGATTTAGCTTCGGCCACCCGGGCCTTGGCGGTGCGGGTCTGCGCCTCCAGCGCCAGTAGGTCGGGGTAGCGCCTTATTCGCGCGCGCAGGGTCTGGGGCGAGACGACAATGGATGGGGGAGCGCCCTCAAGCGGTTCGTCGGCGGCCTCACCCACATAGCGGCGCAGCTCGGCGATGGCTTCATGCCGCTCGCCCTCCAGGTCGTCGCGGCGATCAGCGAGCGCGGCCGCGGCCTGTTTGGCAAGCACGCTATCGGTCAACGGCGCATCGCCGGAGGCGATCCGGGCATCGACGGTGGAGGTGAGTAGCTGGTTTTCCCGGTCGAGAGCGTCAAGCTGCTCGAGCTTACGCTCCAGGTAGTAGCGCTTGAGCCAGGCTTGAGATGCCTGTTGCTGAATGATAAGGCGCACCACATGACGCTGCACCTGGGCGCTGCTCAGCTCGGCCTCGGCAATCTCTGCGCGGGCATGACGCTTGGCGCTATTGGGAATGGCCTGCGAGATGCCGATGCGCTGCATCGTCATCTGGCTTTCGGTCAGGCTGCCCGCCTGCGGACCGGAAATCGGATAGTTGGTCACCCCGAGGCTTAACTTGGGATCCGGCAGCGCGTCGGCTGGTTCGATCAATTCCTGGGCGCTTTTGATCTGCGCCGTATTGGCGCTCAGCTCGGGGGCATTGCGCACGCCAAGCGCAAGCGCATCATCGAAACTCAGCGGCGAGGCATGGGCGCCTCCCGCCATGCCCAGCCAGCCGACGATTAACCAGCCGGGCAGGGCATAGAACCTGTGAAGAAACATTCTCTAACTCCGTGACCTTCCAGGCACGGCGCAGCAAGCGCGCGCACGTACACCGATTCTGCAGGCAACAAGGCATGCAGAAAGCTTATTTCAGCGTGGAGCTAGCTAAGGCGAGGAGGGCGCCACAGGCCGTCTGGGGTATGAAAGACGACTGGCGTATCGGGCAAGACTGTTACGACCCGAACGGGAGGGGAGGCGTGGACAGACAAAGAGGAATTAGAAAGATACAGCGCGCCCCCGAACAAACAATCTTGCACTTGGGAGCAGGTTTTGCTTGAGCCGGGTTTCGCATGCTTATCCATGCCGGCTACATCGCAGGCTTGCTTATCAACAACAGCATGAGTAGGCGTCATGAGCGCGTCAGGCATCACACGGCACTGCTCACTAACGCTCGCCGCTGCCTGCCCGAAGGCCGGAATCGACAGCGTCAATATCATGATGAGCAGAAGTCTTAACATGCCTACGGAGCCTATTGCGTGCGTGCTGCATTATCGGAATGCCGGAAGATAAAAGCATAAAGTACAGGTGGTTACAACGTGAATTGTCGCGCGGCCGGCGGACCTGAGCTTGCTCGCGTAACGGGGCGCCCTGCATGCTCGGGAGTAGGAGCGCTAAACGTTTAGCTTTGTTGCGGTTAGTAGAGTCAGCGCTAATCATGCGTAGCGATCAAAATCGAGCAAGACAAAGCCGCTACGTTCCAGCTTGATTTTCACGGATATCATTAAGGCCTACCCTATCCTAGATAAAAAACCTAACTCCTCCGAAGAGGAGTTAGGTTCTGAGGTAATGTCAAGCGACCAGCTGACGGGCCAGTTCCATCTCGACCGACTCGCCATCGCTGTTGAGTGCATCGAGCCCGGACTCGGGGATGTCCCCAGACGTGCTCTGCGCTACGGCGATCTTGCTGGCCATCAATCGCAGACAGGCGATTTGTGACGTTTCGGCGTAGCCGAAGAACACCACACGCACCGCCCGGTGCTGACCGATACGCCAGGAGCGTCGCGCCGCCTGCTGCAACGTGTAGACATTCCAACCGGTCTGCATGAACGCGATCGTCGGGAAGTCGAGAAGATCCAGACCAGTTTTCACCAGCTCGGGGTTGGTGATCAGCACATCGATCCCCTTCTCGACCTGATCCGCGATCCAGTCTTCCCGCCGACTGGTGTCGACGCTCGAGCGCAGCACGGCCACCTTCAGCCCCGCCTGCTCGAGCACGCGCTTCAGGCGACTTGTCGTATCGCGCTTGCCGGTGTAGGTGGAATAGACCAGAACCTTGCGGCTCTCGGCTTTCTCCGACCGGCATAGCTCGACCAGCTCGTCTTCCTTCGGCATCGTCGACGTCTCGTCGAAGATCGACTTCGTGAAGTTGATCAGCTCCCGCGAGCGCGGATGCTTGACCGTCTCGGGACGAAAACAGCAGTCAGGCCACGCTAGCAGCACGTTGAGCACCACGCCCAGCAGTGTGGTGTCCTTGCGTGCCAGCGCTTCCTTCAACGCCCGCGAGAGCTCTCTGGAGAGCTTCTCGTAGGCACTGGCCTGATCAGACGACATCGGTACTTCCACGAACTCCTCGTCATACGGCGGCAGTACATCGCCACCGATGTCCTTGAGCTTGAGAAAGACCGTGAAGGGCAACACGTAACGCAGTATGCCCTTGGGACCGAAACCGGGTGCCTTGACGGTGCGCACCGAGGTTTTTCGGCCCTTCGCCGTCTTGTGTCCAGCGCCTTCGCGTTCCGAGTAGATGTCCTTGAGGACACCGTGCTCGCGCATGAAGGCCATGGACGCCGCCCCCAGGGAGTTGCGCTGGGGACGGTAGCCGTCCTCGATCATCACCGGCGTCAGGATCCGGAAGAGCAGGTAGAACAGGTCGTCGGCGTAGCCGCCCATCAGCGTGCCGGTCAGCAAAAGCGTCTTGCGGGCTTTCGCTGCCAGTACGCCCATGGCTTGGCCCTGGGCCGACCCCGCGTTCTTGTACTCATGCCCCTCGTCGACGATCAGCAGGTCGAAGAACTGATCGGGCAGATAGCGCTTCACGAACTCGCTCGGCTGGAAACCACCCTCGCCGAGGCCGAACTCGATGTTGGGCATCGCCCGCTCCATCCTCTTGGCCTGTCGATCGTTGAACACCAGGTCGCCGTTCTCGTCCATCAGGTTGATGAACTCGTGAACGTTGTCGGCCAGCATTGACGAGAGAAACCCCTCGCCGAACTGGTTGATCAGCTTCTCCGACGTCACCTTGCCGATTGTCGGAATCCGCTGCAGCGCCTTGAACACCGAACGACGACGGACATCCCCTTCGGGCTGCCGCTGTCGTATGAGTGTCCAGAGCTGGCCACCGCATCCGG
>NZ_CEXLVS010000306.1:0-4219 GCF_982684285.1 Salinicola sp.
CCGTCGAGCGCCTGCAGGATGGCGTAGGCCACCAGCACGTAGAAGAACTGGTCGCCGACGCCGAAGTGGAAGCCGGCTACCGCCGCGACGGGCAGCGTCGCCACCGCGGCGCCAATGTAGGGCACCAGCACCGACAGGCCCACCATCAGCCCGAGCAGTGCCGAATAGGGCAACCCGAACGCCCAGAAGACGATGAAGGCCACGCTGCCGACGATGATGATCTCGATCGTCTTGCCGCGCACGTAGTTGGCGATCTGGTCGTCCATCTCCTGCCAGATGCGAGTCATCAGCGTACGCTTGCCGGGTAGCATCGACAGCATGAAATCGACCAGCCGCTCGCGGTCCTTGAGCATGAAGAAGACCAGAATCGGCACCAGCACCAGATAGATGATCACCGCCATCAGGTTGCCCAGCGACGCCAGCGAGAAGGTCAGCGCGCGCTGACCGAGCTGTGACGCCTGGTGACCCGCCGTGGCGATCCAGCCCTGGACCTGGTCCGGGGTGACGATGGTGGGGTATCTGGCCTGCATTTCTCCCAGCCAGCGCTGGCTGCTGGCGAACATGTCGGGGGCCTCCCTCACCAGTTCGACCAGCTGGTTCCAGACCAGCGGCATCACGATCAGCGCCAGCGCCAGCAGCGCGCCCACGAACAGCAGGAAGACCAGCCCCACCGCCAGCAGTCGCGGCAATCCGCGCCGTTCCAGCCAGGCCACCACGCCCTGCAGCAGAAAGGCGACCACCAGCGCGGTAAAGAACGGAGCCAGCGCGCCGCCGAGCCAGATGACGATGGCAAAGCCGCCGATCAGCAGCGCCAGCAGGACGATGGCCTCCTCGTCGGACAGATACCGCTCGAACCAGTTACGCAGGATGCCCTTCAAACTCATGCTCGCGCCTCTCCATCGGCTTTACGCAGCCAGTAGCGATACACACCCGACTTCTCTTCGCGCCCGACCAGCGCATGTCGGCTATGCTCGACGAAACTTTCGAAATCCCGCCACGAACCGGCGTCCGTCGCGATCACCTCGAGCAGCTGCCCGGCCTGCATGCCCGCCAACGCCTGCTTGGCTTTCAGCAGCGGCAACGGGCAGCTCAGGCCGGAGGCATCCAGTCGACGATCCGGCTGTTGAGACATGACATACCCCAGATTGATTGAAAAGAGGCCCGCTGGCGCGACAAGCCCGCCACGACGGCTGTTGCAACGCCCGGTTTTTCCAGGGCCTGTTCACACTCTCCACGCGTCGTATAGTGTGAACAGGCCCTAGGCAACGTCTGCGACGAGCTGCGGTCGAACGCATGATAGCGCAGACCACCATCGGCCACCCCGGCTTCAGCCTGAATGAGGATCGAGATCGTCAGCATGAACCGTCAACGACTGGCATCATTCAAGCGGCGCCTGCTGGCCGTTTCACTGCTTTTCGCGGGACTGGCCGGCACCCTGCCGACCGCGCACGCCCAGCAAGGCTATCAGCTCCCGGATCTCGGCAGTACCAGCGCCGCCGTCACGTCCAACGACGAGTATCGTCTGGGCCGTGGCTGGCTGCGTCAATTCCGCGCCCAGACCGACCCGTGGCAGGATCCGATCACCCAGACCTACGTGCGCTCGATGCTGGCCAAGCTGGTGCCCTACAGCGGGGTCAACGAGCGACTCGTGGTGACGATGGTCGACAGCCGCCTGCTGAACGCGTTCGCCGTGCCCGGAGGGGTGGTCGGGGTCAACGCCGGCCTGTTCGCCACGGCGCCCAACGAGGACGAGTTCGCCTCGGTGCTGGCACACGAACTGGGGCACCTGGCCCAGCGTCACTACGCCCGGCGCATGGAACGGGTCGAGGAGACGCAGCTGCCCACCATGGCGGCGATGCTGGCCGGGATGATCTTCGCGGCAGGCGGTGGCGGTGGCGCGGGCATCGCCGCGATGATGGGCTCGCAGGCGGCGTTCATCCAGGATCAGCTCGCCTACTCCCGCCGGTTCGAACAGGAGGCCGACCGCGTGGGCCTCAACGCCATGGCCAAGGCCGGTTACGACCCGCAGGCGATGCCGGAGATGTTCCGCACGCTGCAGAAACTCGCCGCACTCCAGGGCGGCAATCCCCCCGAGTTCCTGCTGACCCACCCGGTCACCGAATCGCGGATCAGTGACACCCAGGCCCGGGCCGACCAGTTGCCCTCGCCGCCACACCGGGACGACCCGACCTACGCCATGATCCGCGGGCGAGCATTGCTGATGCTCAACCGGGATAACCCGACCCAGGCGATGACGGCGCTTCGCCAGGACGATCCGCCGGCGGCCGCCGTCCGCTATCTGCAAGCGCTCACCGATGCACAGCAGGCGCGTCCCGACGCGGCGCTGAAGACCCTCGACGAGCTTGCCAGAGATTATCCCGACCTTTCGATGATCCCCGCCACCGCCGCCCAGGTCGCCTACGACGCCGGGCGCCACCCGGACGCACTGGCGAGGGCACGACACATCCTGCGGCTGTCTCCCGGCTATTATCCGGCGCAGTGGGTGCAGGCGGAGACACTGGTGCAGACGGCGCCAGCGCAGGCGTTCGACGTGCTGCGAGCGATGAGCGAGCAGTATCCGGAGGATCCCAACGTGTTCGGCCTGCTCTCCGAGGCGGCCGGCCGCACCGGCCGCGATGCCTGGGGCCAGCTGGCCCGCGCCGAGCAGCTCCAGCTCGAGGGTCGCATCGACACCGCCATTCGTCAGATCGATTCCGCCGAAAAAGTCGCCAAACAGAGTGGCGACTACGCCATGGCCAGCCGCATCGAGCAGCGACGCAAGGATTTCCTCGGCTACCGGGACACCATGCGGAGCTTCTGACCGAGCGGTCTCAGGCTGGCGCGCCAGCCTGCCCCTCGAGATGTGCCACGACCGCATCGCAGAACACCATCGGATCGATCACCAATCTGCCGAGCGGTTTCGGCGCGGCGGCATTCTGCGCGATCACGATGTCACGCGCCGGATTGACGTAGATGAGCTGGCCGTGAATTCCCCTCGCGGCGAAGGCGCGATCCCGGCGCGAGGGTTCCGTCCAGGCAGTCCACCACATGTAGCCGTATTCCAGTGGCGATTGGCCTCCGACGAGAGTGGTGGGTCGCGTGGCGGCGTCGATCCACCCCTCGGGTAGCAGCGGTTGGCCGTCGATCCTGCCGCCGTCGAGCATGAACTGGCCAAAGCGTGCGTAATCCCTCAAGGTTGCCGCGATGCCGCTACCGCCGATCTCGACGCCGTCGGCGGACTCCAGCCACCAGCGGGCGTCGCTCTCCATGCCGTAGGGCTGCCACAGTTTCTCCGAGAGATAGTCGGACAGCGGTCGGCCAACGGCCCGCCGAACCAGTTCGGCGAGAATCTGGGTTTCACCGGTACTGTAGTTGTGCAGCGTGCCCGGCTCGGCGGCCCGCGGGAGCGCGGCCATTACCTGCATTGCTCCGCCCGGCTTTTGGGCAATCTGCGCCCTGAGCAGGCTGCGACGATCGGAGTCGGGATCAACGTAGGTCTCGTTCCAGGCAACGCCGGAGGCCATCATCAGCAGGTCGCGCAGGCTCACGCCCTCATAAGCACCTCCTGCCAGCGCCGGGACGTAGTCCGTCACCTGCGCCGCCAGACCCTGTGGAATCAGGCCATCCTGAATCGCCATGCCGGCCAGCGTCGAGCAGACCGACTTGGCCACCGACATCGACATCCAGCGGGTATCCCGATGATTGCCGCGCTGGTAGGTCTCGTAAACGATGTCCCCGCGCTGAAGCACCAGCAGTCCGGTGACGCTGTTCAATGCGAGGTAATCGTAGAGATCGTAGGGTTCGCCGTTCGCGCTGGCGATCACCCCGTCGAGACGCTCGAGTGCCTGTCGGAGCGGATGCGGCGAATTCCCGGCGGCGACGGTCCGTGACGGAAACAGCCGATCGATGTTGCGAAAGGTGCTGACCGCGAGATCGGGAACCAGCTGGCCGCTGTAGATCTGCTCGACGTTGCCGATCGGCTCGTCGGCATGACGGTAAGCAGCAGCCGGAGACGGCTCGGATCGAGAAGGAGAGGTTGAACACAAGAAATCGGGCTGAGTCGAACGGGACGCCATGTGAGGTCTCCTGAGGGAACCCTCAATCAGTAACACAGACGTGCAAAGACGTGCATCGGTTTGGCGACAACGACAGGGTAAATCGAAATGGTGGGTCGTGTAGGATTCGAACCTACGACCAATTGGTTAAAAGCCAACTGCTC
>NZ_CEXLVS010000307.1:0-4172 GCF_982684285.1 Salinicola sp.
TTCACGTCTCCGAAATGGACTGGACCAACAAGAACATCCATCCGTCCAAGGTGGTTCAGGTCGGTGACGAAGTCGAAGTCATGATTCTCGACATCGACGAAGAGCGTCGTCGTATCTCCCTGGGTATCAAGCAGTGCACCACCAACCCGTGGGAAGACTTCAGCGGTCGCTACAACAAGGGCGACCGTGTTGCCGGCACCATCAAGTCGATCACCGATTTCGGTATCTTCATCGGCCTGGAAGGCGGCATCGACGGTCTGGTTCACCTCTCGGACATCTCCTGGAGCGAGACCGGCGAAGAAGCCGTTCGTCAGTTCAAGAAGGGCGATGAAGCGGAAGCGGTCATCCTGTCGATCGATCCGGAGCGTGAGCGCATCTCGCTGGGTATCAAGCAGCTCGAGTCCGATCCGGTCTCCGAGTTCCTGGCTGTCAACGACAAGGGTGCCGTGGTCACTGGCCGCATCATCGAAGTCGATGCCAAGGAAGCCCATGTCGAGCTGGCGACTGACGTCGTGGCCGTGCTCAAGGCGTCCGAGATCAGCGCCGATCGCGTCGAAGATGCGCGCAACGTGCTGAACGAAGGCGATAGCGTCGAAGCCAAGATCGTCAACGTGGATCGCAAGAGCCGCGTCATCAACCTCTCCATCAAAGCCAAGGATCAGGTCGATACGCGTCGCAGCATGGGTAAACTGCGCGATCAGGATGTCGAGCCCAACGGCCCGACCACCATCGGTGATCTGATCAAGCAGCAGATGGGCCAGGACTGATTCATCGAATCCGGTCCTGCCGAACAAAAACAGCGCCTACGGGCGCTGTTTTTTTTGGTGCCGCCGTTCAGCCGACCGTGCCAGCCGCTGGCAACGCTCGGAAGATTGATGGAAAACGCGTGGCCTCGGTGCCGAGATCAGCGGCCGAACCAGGTTCGGAAGCGTGGCGACGAAGTGGGTGGCTGATGGGTGACGGAAAGGTGCCGGACCGCTTGCCCCAGCGGAGCGCCGATGGCCTGGAGATGGTGTCGGCAGAGGCGCTGGTCGAGGGCGCCGGGGCACTGCGCCATCAACAGACCGCAGTGGTAGATCGCCTCCTCGAGCGGTGCGTGGACGGGCTTGAACGGTGAGGCACTGCGGCGGCAGCGTTGCAGTTCGCCCAGCAGCATCTGCAGGGTCTGTGCGTCCAGCCAGCAGCGGCTGCTGTCATCGCTCCGGGTCATGACCGAGCTCTCGATGGCCTGGAAGGAGACCTGAAGAAAGACGCAGGTGTAGTAGAGCTGGGAGCGTTCGGAGGTCATCGCCGTCATCGCTTTTTGATGAGATCGATTCCCATTCTCTATCTGGCCGGTCTGACTGTCAAAGGACTTTGCCTGCTGATCTAGCCGTCTCGGCTTGAACCTTCCAGTGCATTGAGTACACCACGCAGAATCGAAAGCTCCTTGCGACTGGGCTCGGCGCGGGTGAACAGTGCGCGGAGGTGAGCCTCGGTCCTGGCGTGGGGCTGCGTCAGGAATCCGGCGCTGTCCAAGGCGCGGTGCAGGTGGGTGTAGAAGTGGTCCAGTTGCTCCATCGTCGGATAAGGGCCATTGGCCTTGGGCATCTGCCGTGCTTCCCCCTGGATACGGGATTGGCGGAACGCCTCGTAGGCCACGATCTGCACGGCCTGGGAGAGGTTGAGCACGCCATAGTCCGGGTTGGCAGGGATGTTCAGCTGATGCGTGCAGTGGCCGATCTCCTCGTTGGTCAATCCATATCGCTCCCGCCCGAAAACGATGGCGACCGGCCCCTCCGGCAGGCGGCGCCACAGTTCGGCGGCCATCTGGTCCGGTTCATGGTAGCAGGGCAGTGGCAGGCTGCGCAGTCGGGCGCTGGCGCCGATGACCTGTACGCAGTCGCCAATCGCCGCCGACAGGGAGTCGACGACACGACAACCCTCGATGAGATCGGCAGCGCCAGCGGCAAGGCGGGTGGCCTCCTCATCGGGAAACTGGCGTGGGGCGACCAGGACCAGGTCGCTCAGGCCCATGGTCTTCATCGCGCGCGCGCTGGCACCGATATTGCCGGGGTGGAACGTCTGGACGAGAACGATGCGAATGCGATCCAGCATGCGCGAAAAACTCCTGCGGGCAAGAATTCGGGGTGTCGCCGAAGGCTTCCGGGCGAGCCGAAGGCCCAGCCGACTCGGCAACAAAAAAGCCCCGCCAGAAGGCGGGGCTTTCCATGATACCTGAAAGGATCAGGCGATGGCGGGGCAGTGATTACATCATGCCGCCCATGCCACCCATGCCGCCCATGTCCGGAGCGCCGCCACCTGCCGGTGCGTCGTCCGGATCTTCGGCCACCATGGCTTCGGTGGTGATCATCAGGCCGGCGACGGAAGCCGCGGACTGCAGCGCGGTGCGTGTCACCTTGGCCGGATCGAGGACACCCATTTCGAACAGGTCGCCGTATTCGCCGGTCTGCGCGTTGTAGCCGAAGTTGCCTTCGCCTTCCTTGACGCGATTGACGATGACGGAAGCCTCTTCGCCTGCGTTGGTGACGATCTGGCGCAGCGGGGATTCCATGGCGCGAAGCGCGATGGCGATACCGTGGGTCTGGTCTTCGTTGTCACCGGTCAGGCCCTGGATCAGGGTCAGGACGCGAACCATGGCGGTACCGCCACCAGGCACGACGCCTTCCTCGACCGCAGCGCGAGTGGAGTGCAGGGCGTCTTCGACGCGAGCCTTCTTCTCCTTCATCTCGAACTCGGTCGCCGCACCGACGCGGATCACGGCAACGCCGCCGGCCAGCTTGGCGACGCGTTCCTGCAGTTTCTCGCGATCGTAGTCGGAAGAGGTCTCTTCGATCTGCGCGCGGATCTGTGCGACACGCGATTCGATGTCGGATTCGACGCCGGCACCATCGATGATGGTGGTGTTCTCCTTGGACATGGTGATGCGCTTGGCGCTGCCCAGGTGGTCGAGGTTGGCCTGCTCGAGGCTGAGACCGACTTCTTCGGAGATCACGGTGCCGCCGGTCAGGATCGCGATGTCCTGCAGCATGGCCTTGCGACGATCGCCGAAGCCGGGCGCCTTGGCCGCAGCCACCTTGACGATGCCGCGCATGTTGTTGACGACCAGCGTCGCCAGCGCTTCGCCTTCGATGTCTTCGGCGATGATCGCCAGCGGCTTGCCGGCCTTGGCGACGGCTTCCAGTACCGGGAGCAGTTCGCGGATGTTCGAGACTTTCTTGTCGACCAGCAGGAGATAGGGGTCTTCGAGCTCGACCGCCATGGTGTCCTGGTTGGTGACGAAGTACGGGGAGAGATAGCCGCGATCGAACTGCATCCCCTCGACGACTTCCAGCTCGTCCTCGAAGCCGCGACCTTCGTCGACGGTGATGACGCCTTCCTTGCCGACTTTCTCCATCGCTTCGGCGATGATCTCACCGATGCGCGCATCTCCGTTGGCGGAGATGGTACCGACCTGAGCGATCGCCTTGGCGTCGGTGCAGGGTACGGAGAGCGCCTGGATATGCTTGACGGCCTCGACGACGGCCTTGTCGATGCCGCGCTTGAGATCCATCGGGTTCATGCCGGCGGCGACGCCTTTCAGCCCTTCGTTGACGATGGACTGGGCCAGTACGGTGGCGGTGGTGGTACCGTCACCCGCGGCATCGGAAGTCTTGGAGGCGACTTCCTTGACCATCTGGGCGCCCATGTTCTCGAACTTGTCCTTCAGTTCGATCTCCTTGGCCACGGAAACGCCGTCCTTGGTGACGGTCGGCGAGCCGAAGGATTTCTCCAGTACGACGTTACGACCTTTCGGCCCGAGCGTCGCCTTTACCGCGTCGGCGAGAACGTTGACGCCACGTGCCATGCGCTTGCGAGCATCATCAGAGAACTTGACTTGTATAGCTGCCATTGTTCGATCTTCCTAATGTAATGCGTGAAATCGTGATGAATCGTCTAGCTTCGGCCGATCAGCCTTCGACGACGGCCAGGATGTCGCTTTCGCTCATGATCAGGACTTCTTCACCGTCGACCTTCTGTTTCTCGACGCCGAAGCCTTCCTTGAAAATCACGGTGTCGCCAACCTTGACGTCCAGTGCGCGAACTTCGCCGCTCTCGAGGATACGGCCATTGCCCACTGCCAGGACTTCACCGCGTGTCGGCTTCTCCTGGGCACTGCCCGGAAGCACGAT
>NZ_CEXLVS010000308.1:0-4169 GCF_982684285.1 Salinicola sp.
ACCAGGCTGGGGGTGACGCCTTCGATGGCCGCCAGCTCGTAGCGATTCTGTGGCATGGCCTCGGCGACCGCGAACAGCACGGCATCCTTGACCAGCCAGCCGCGCGGTAAGTCGCGACGGCGTATTTCCACTTCCCGCCATGCGGTGAGCTCGCGGTACGCCTCGATCTGACGAGGATTCAACCGCCACAACTGGCGGTGACGGGCATACCACTGATCGGCGCCCCCTTCGTGCCCACGGCTCAACGCCGCGCACTCCTCCTCGAGCCACTCGCCCCGACCCAGCTCGACCAGCTCCCGATGCTGCTGTTCCCATATGGTGGGAAGAAACACCACGTCCAGCGCCGCATACTCGAGCTGGGCCGGTGTCAGCGGACGCTCCAGCCAGTTCGAGCGCGTCTCTTCCTTCGGCAGGTCGACGTCGCAGCGCCGGGCGACCAGCCGCCGGTAACCGATCGCCGGATCGCTGCCCAGGAAGGATTCGGCGATCTGGGTATCGATCAGCGGCGCCACCGTCACGCCGGCCCACAGTGACAGCACGTCCAGGTCCTCGCCACAGGCGTGGATCAGCTTCAACGGCCCGCCACCCAGCAGCCGCTGGAAATCCGCGCTTGCCGCCACGGCCTGCGGATCGATCAGGTACACCGTGTCCCCGGCCGTCAGTTGAATCAGCGCCGGCACGGGGAAAAAGGTGGTCTCACGGAAGAACTCGGTATCCAGCGCCACGACATCCGCCTCGGCCAGCACCTCGTAAGCGGCCTGCAACCCTTCCGGGGTGTCGACCCAACACAGCGAATAGTCAACGCTCATTCAGATTCCTTGCGGCCACGAACGTGACCCTGCGATACGAAAAGTGGAAGGATGGCACGGCGGCAGCGCCCCGCAGCCCAGGCTTCACTCGGAGGAGAACGGCTGGCGACCCTGAAACGCCCGGCTGAGCGTGCCGCCATCGACATACTCCAGCTCGCCCCCCATGGGGACACCATAGGCCAGCCGCGAGAGCCTGGCTTCTCGCCCGACCAGATGCTCCGCGATGTAGTGGGCGGTCGCCTCGCCTTCCACGGTGGGATTGGTCGCCAGGATGATCTCGCTGACGGTCTCTTGGGCGAGCCGTGCTTCCAACTGGTCGAGACCGATATCGTCGGGCCCGATGCCGTCGAGTGGCGAGAGGTGACCATGCAGGACGAAATACTGGCCGCGATAGCCGCCGGCCTGCTCGATCGCCAGCATGTCCGCCGGAGACTCGACCACGCACAGCAGCGCCGAGTCGCGCCGCGGATCCTGGCAGACACCGCACAGGGTCTCCTCGGTCAGGGTCCGGCACCGCTCGCAGTAGCCAACCCGTTCGATCGCCTCGGTCAATGCCTGAGACAGCCGACGTCCGCCGTCGCGCTCCCGCTCCAGCAGATGCAGCGCCATCCGCTGTGCCGTCTTGGGCCCCACGCCTGGCAATACGCGCAAGCTCTCCAGCAATTGCTCGACCAGCGGTGAGAAGCTCATCAGAACGGCATCTTCATCCCGGGAGGCAGGTTGAGCCCGGAAGAGACCTCTTCCATCCTCGCCTTGGACTGGGTCTCCACCTTGCGTGACGCATCGTTGACAGCGGCCGCCAACAGATCTTCCAGCAGCTCCTTGTCTTCCTGCATCAGGGACGGATCGATCTCGACGCGACTGACGTCATGACGGCCATTCATGGTGACCTTGATCATGCCGGCGCCGGCTTCGCCCGAGACTTCCATCTGGGCGATCTCCTCCTGCACCTGCTGCATCTTTTCCTGCATTTCCTGGGCCTGTTTCATCAGGCCACCCATGCCACCCTTGAACATGACGAACTCCTTCGAGATGGGATTTTCGAGACCGGAATATTTGGCAAGCGTCACACGCGGTCGGCGGTGACGCTCTCTTCGATCAGACGGGCGCCGAAACGCGCCTCCAGTTCCTGAATATGCGGGTCGACCCGCAACGCTTCAACGGCGCGGGCGTGACGCTCTCGAGCCTCGCGGTCGCGCTTGGCCTTGGCCGTCTCGCGCGAACCGTCCAGCGCGGCGACGTTGACCTCGAGACGGCGAGCGTACCCGATACCCGCCAGTGCCCTGGTAATGCGATCGACGTGCAGGTCCGACAGCATGGCCGACTGCCCGGGATCCAGCGTGACGTGAAGCACGTGACCGTCGTCGCCGTCGATGACGCAGTGAGCCGCGAGATTGCGGGTGAGACCACCGATATCGAGCCGATCGAAGCGCTCGAGCCAGGCCTCATGGGTCAACGCTGTCGTCGCGGCGACCGGCCCGGCAGGATCAGGCGATTGGGCGGTAGCCAGCGAGGATGAGGACTCCCCATCGCTAGCGGCAACCGGCGGCGTCGAGGGCTCGGCCGGTTCGCTCCCGGCGGAGTCGAACTCGGGCGCCACGCCGACCCGTGGCGCAGACGACGCTTCCGGATCGACCGGCGAACCGGACGTCGGGGCATGGCTAGCGGAAGCCGCTGCCGGCGACTCGCCACCAGCAATGTCCGTCTGCTCTGCCCAGGCATAGGCGTCGCTATGTAAATCGGCGCCGTTGTCGAAACCGAGATCTTCGTCGGACGCGAGATCGCCGTTGACACCGCCGTCGCTGATATCGCCGGCATCGACGCTTGCAGCGAGGGGGTCGGAAGGCGGGGACGCCGCGGCCGGCTCCTGCATCCGGGACGCTGGAACCTCGGTCGCTGGCGCCGCTGCCGATGGCGCGTCGGCTTCGACCGACCATGGCGGACGCTCATCCGCCTGGGGCGCGGCGACATCCGGGGACGATGCGGCCATGGCCGCGACCGGCTCGGCCCTCTGCTCATCGATCGCGGACGGCCGTTCATGCGAAGGCGATGCGTCAGGGTTCGCGCTCGCCGGCTCCGACGCCGTCGATCCCGAAGCGGCCGTGCCGGCGGCCGATGCCACGGGTTCGCCCTGCGCCGTACCATCGGCCCGCGCGTCTCCCGCGACGGCTTCTCCAACGCCGCCATCGCGAGTCTCGCGCGGGGGAATGCCACCGCCATCGTCCTGGCCCTGCGGATTCCCGCGCAGCGGCAGATCGGCCTGGGGCGGGGTCGGCACCCCCTGGGGGCGGAAGGCCAGCATGCGCAGCAGCGTCATCTCGACCGCCGATCGCGTGTCCGGCGCATTGGCGATGTCGCCGCGGCCCTGCAGGGCGATCTGGTAATAGAGCTGGACGTCCTCGGCGGTGAACCGGCTGGCCAGTGCCAGCAACTCGTCGCGATCGCCGTGGCCGTTGTCCAGGGCCGCAGGCACCATCTGGGCGATCGCCAGGCGGTGCATCAGCCCGGACAGCTCGTCGAGCACGCCGGCAAAATCCGGCCCCTGCTCCGCCAGTGCCGCCACTTCGGCCAGCAGTCGCTCGGCGTCGACGTCCGCCAGCGCCTGGGCCAAAGCAATCAGATGCGCATGATCCAGCGTGCCGAGCATGGCGGCCACATCCTCACGGCGCACTTCGCCCTGCCCGAACGCGATGGCCTGGTCGGTCAGGCTCATGGCGTCGCGCATCGAGCCGTCGGCAGCCTTGCCGAGCAGCCACAGCGCCTGCGGATCGAAGGCGACCTGCTCGGCCTCCAGCACCCGGGTCAGGTGCTCTACGACCCGCTCGGGCGGCATGTTCTTGAGCGTGAACTGCAGGCAGCGCGACAGCACCGTCACCGGCAGCTTCTGGGGATCCGTCGTCGCCAGCAGGAACTTGACGTGGGGCGGCGGCTCTTCCAGCGTCTTGAGCAGGGCGTTGAAACTGTGCGTCGACAGCATGTGCACCTCGTCGATGAGGTACACCTTGTAACGCCCCTGGGTCGGCGCGTACTGAACGTTGTCCAGCAGCTCGCGAGTATCCTCCACCTTGGTACGCGACGCGGCATCGACCTCGATCAGGTCGACGAAGCGGCCGTTGTCGATATCGCGACAGGTCTCGCACTGGCCGCAAGGCTGCGAACCCACCCCTTGCTCGCAATTGAGACACTTGGCGAGTATTCGTGCCAGAGTCGTCTTGCCGACGCCTCGCGTACCGGTAAACAGATAGGCGTGATGCAGCCGCCCCTGGTCGAGCGCGTTGACCAGCGCACGGCTGACATGCTCCTGGCCGATCAGTTCGTGAAAGGTGCGGGGGCGCCACTAGCGGGCCAGCACCTGATAAC
>NZ_CEXLVS010000309.1:0-4129 GCF_982684285.1 Salinicola sp.
TGGTGGAGCCTAGCGGGATCGAACCGCTGACCTCGACACTGCCAGTGTCGCGCTCTCCCAGCTGAGCTAAGGCCCCGTTCCAAGAACGGGGCGAAATATACGGCCATCCCACTGATAAGTCAACGCTTTACACAAAAAAATCCGAGGCGCTGCCGGGGACGGCACTCATATCGAGTTACAGCTCTCGATACTGCTTCTCCAGGCGCTTGGCCTGTTTCTTGGAAACACCGCCGAGTACCTCGATCGCATGCCGAAGGCGAGCCCGCGTCACGTCCGAACCCAGAATCGTCATTGCATCGAGCACCGACGTCGAATGGGCACTGCCCGTCACCGCGATGAACACGGGAGCCAGAAACGCCTTCATCTTCAGTTCGAAGTGCCCCGCGAGCAGCTTGACCTGGTCCAGCAGTTCCTCTTTCTCCCACCGCGGAATGGTTTCCAGCCGCCATACCAGAAACTGCAGCAGCGCCACCAGCGTGTCGCGTTCCAGAGTGACGCCATCGAAGCTCTTTTCGCTGATCTCGGGCAGGCCGGCAAAGAAATGGCCGGCCAACGGCATCGCTTCGGAGAGCGTGGTGATTCTGGGCCGAATCTGCGGCAGGATCTGCCCGACGTAGGCCTCGTTGAACGCCCACTCGCGCAGCGCCTGCAGCAGCGCCGCGTCATCCAGGTCCTCGCGTATATAGACGCCGTTGAGCCAGCTCAGCTTGTCGAGATCGAAAACCGGACCACCCAGCGAGACCCGCTGCAGGTCGAAGTGAGCCATCATCTCTTCGAGAGTGAATTTCTCGCGCTCGTCCGGCATCGACCAACCCATCCGCCCAAGATAGTTGGTGACCGCCTGGGGTAGAAATCCCATCCGGCGGTAGTAGTTGATCGACGTCGGGTTCTTGCGCTTGGACAACTTCGACTTGTCCGGGTTGCGCAGCAGTGGCATGTGGCACAGTTGCGGCATCGGCCAGCCGAAATATTCGTACAGCAATTGATGCTTGGGCGCGGAGTTGATCCACTCCTCGCCCCTGAGGACATGAGTGATCCCCATCAAGTGATCGTCGACCACATTGGCCAGGTGGTAGGTCGGCATTCCGTCCGACTTCATCAGGATCTGCGCATCGACTTGCGCCCAATCGACCTCTATCTCCCCGCGAAGCATGTCCTGGACGACACAGACACCCTCGGAAGGCACCTGCATGCGGATGACGTAGGGATAGCCCTCCGCTTCCCGTTTGCGCTGCTCGTCCGGATCCAGCGCCAGATCTCGCGGTTTCAACGCAAGATGCAACCCTGCCGCCCTTCGCTCTTCACGGAGTGCGTCCAGCTCTTCGCTGGTGCGGTAGCACTTGAAAGCGTGCCCGCTCTCGAGCAGGCGTTCGGCGTGCTGGGCATAGATGGCGCCGCGCTCACTCTGTCGATAAGGGCCATGAGGGCCACCGACATCCGGCCCTTCGTCCCAATCCAGACCCAGCCAGCGCAGGGAGTCGAGAATCATGTTCTCCGATTCGGCAGTGGAGCGCTGACGATCGGTATCCTCGATTCGCAAGACGAACTGCCCGCCATGCAGGCGAGCGAAGCAGAGATTGAAGAGTGCGATATAGGCCGTCCCGACGTGCGGGTCGCCGGTGGGCGAAGGCGCGATGCGCGTGCGTACCGTCATGAATTCCATTCCGTTGATGAACGAGCCACGTGATTGTACGCCTTCCCGAGGGGTGGCTGCAGCGCTTGCTGCCCATTCAGGAGGTCGGGAGCGGCCCCCAGAGGAAGATCGTCGGCAGCTCGGGGACGCGCCGGCGCGTTGAATTTGCGCCTTGACGATTCGCGCCGCTGGCCCAACGCTCTGTCCGAAAAACTAGACAAACATATGACAACAAGCTCGCAACCCGAAACATACTTCGGCATTGAGTGGATATCCTCACAGCACCAATACGCAGGCGAGATTCATGGATGGACGGGTTAGGACCACGAATCAAACAACTCCGCCTCCAGGCAGGCATGAGCAAGGCCGCACTGGCGAGACGAGTGGGCGTCTCTGACGTCACGATTTCCTACTGGGAGTCAGGCACCATCAAGCAGATCGGCCATGAGCGTCTCGTGGCCCTCACGTCGGCGCTGAACTGTTCGATCAAACAGCTGCTCGATGATGACTCTCTCAGCGCCATGGCGGTCGGCTCCCAGGCGTCGGGTAGAGCCGTCATGAGCCTCCATTCGCATCTGGCGGCTCCCTGGGAGCAGCAGGGGCCGGAGCCGGACGCCATGTCCACGCTGCAGATGCTGACCCAGGACTGTCATCTGGTGACGCCAGCGGAAAACGAATCGTTCGATTTCTTGTTCGAGGGCGATCTGGCTGCCATCGTGGCGTGCGACAAGTTCCAGCAGGACGGCCTTTATCTGCTCGAACGGGAAGGGATCCTGCAGATTCAGTACCTCGAACACCTGGCCTCCGGCAGAATGCGGGTCAGCGGAGAGCAGCTTCACGGCGTGACCGTGGAGAGCGTTCGTCATCCGCCGTTTCGCATCGTCGGCTACGTCAGGGCACGCTGGAGCCGTCAATGACGGCCGGCTCGCCGCCGCCGACACGGTGAGCCCCAGGCCCGTCAGACCTTGCATTTCCGGCGCTCGGCTATACAGTTGACATCAGACTATCGTCTAACGCCTCTTGCCCCGTACGCCACGGGTAGAGGAGTGGGTAAGGACCAGACATCACGGTGAAGGAGAACCCGATGGAAATGTTTACGGTGACAAAATCCGAGAGTTCGTTGATGGCGTGCTGTCGCGCCTGTGGCCACGAGCAGCCGCTGACGCTGGCCAGTTCCGACGCCGAAGAGCAAATGGCGGTCAGCATCAAGTGCGAGCGCTGCCCCAGTGAGGATGCCTACGTCGCCGTTCCCGGCTCCGCTACCACTACCACTACCGTCGGGACCGTCTGACTCTCGCACCGACTCTTGACACCCCACCTGCGGGAACTGCTCCGGAGGCCTGAGCCAGGCGGCCAGGCCTCCTTCCGATCTAGTCGGTCGGCTCGACTCAACCGTACCGGCGCTGCTGCCGATAGGCGAAGAAGAACACGACCAGCCCCCCTGCCGCCGCCGCCGCCCCCACATAGCCAGTCGCGGTCCACCCCAGTCCTGCGCCGATGGCCATGCCGCCGAGCCATGGCCCCAGCGCATTGGCCACGTTGAAGGCAGCGTGGTTCGAAGCGGCGGCCAGCGTCTGGGCATCTGCCGCCACATCCATCAGGCGTGTCTGCAGTGCCGGGGAGAGCGATACCATGGTACCGATCGCCACACAGATCGGCAGTATCGACCACAGCGACTGCGCGGCCAGCGGAAAGAGCAGCAGGATGACGATGCACCAGACCAGCAACCAGCCGACGCCCTTGAGCTGCATGCGATCGTACAATTTTCCGCCGACGATATTGCCGACGATGGCACCGGCGCCAAACGCCGCCTGGGCCACGGGAATCCAGTACGGCGATACCTGCGTCACGTTGACGAGGACCGGCGCCAGATAGCTGAAGACGCAGAACATGCCGGCGAAGCCGATGGCACCCACACCCAGCGTCAACCAGACTTGCGAGCGCTTGAGTGCCGTCAGCTCCTGCGCCGGGCTATTGCGCTTCTCCTGTCGGTTCAACGGCAGATAGATGAACACCAGGACGACCGTCAAGACGGCGATGCCACCCACCAGCGCAAAGGCCAGGCGCCAACTCATCATCTGGCTCAGCCAGGTGGCGAGCGGGTTGCCTGCCAGCATGGCGATGGTCAGGCCGGACATGACCCGGCTCACCGCCTGCGCGCGCTTGTGCGGGGGAACGAGCGATGCCGCGACCAGGGAGGCGACGCCGAAATAGGCGCCGTGCGGCAGTCCGGAGATGAAGCGAAAGATCATCAAGGTGTGATAGTCGGGCGCCAAGGCGCTGGCGATATTGCCGAGAGCGAAGAAAGCCATCAGCATCAGCAGAAGATGACGGCGATAGAAGTGGGCCCCCATGACGGCGATCAGCAATTGGCGCATCGTTCGCTGGACAAATTGGAATTACAGGAACATCGGGGCCAGGTCTTGCACTCAAAAGTGAAGCGATTGGGCTCGCTGTCATGATGGAACTTCCATTGATTGTGCTCAACGTGCAACG
>NZ_CEXLVS010000310.1:0-4056 GCF_982684285.1 Salinicola sp.
TACTCGCCGACGTGATTGCCAAATTCGCGCATGTAGTTGGACACCGTGTCGACCGACGAGAACGGCACGATATGGTAGGTACCCGACAGGTCGCGGATCGCCACCGAGCGGATGCTGACGCGCTCGGCGGTACCGGTGATGCCGCCCACGGTGACCACGTCGCCAGTGTTCATGGCGTTCTCGAGCTGGATGAAGACACCGGTGATGACGTCCTGCACCAGCTTCTGGGCGCCGAAACCGATGGCCAGGCCCAGTACCCCGGCGCCGGCGATGAGCGGCCCGATATTGATCCCGATCTGCGACAGCACGATCATCAGCGTCATGATCACCAGCGTGATGGCCAGGGCGTTGCGGAACAGGCTCATCAGGGTCTTGGCTCGCGCGGTGGGAGCGCCGCCACCCGTGTCCGGATTGAGATAGTTCTCGATCAGGCTGGCCAGGCCAATCCAGACCATCGCGGCAATGATCAGGATCAGGATGACCTGGATCACCGTCGCGACGGTGTGCGATCCCGCATCACTGGCGTACCAGGCGGCGAGATTGAAGGCTTTCCAGGCGTCGAGCGTGTACATCACCACGGCGATCAGGATGATGGCGCGGATGATCTTCAGCAGCGTCGGGATGTAGGAGTTCAGCCGGGCCTCGAGCAGCGGCAGGCGGGTGCGCATGTTGTCGCCGAGGTCGATGCGTCGCCCGATGAGCTGGGTCAGAATGCTGGAAACCAGCATGCCGACGCCGACGTAGATGATCGTCTTGAGCGTTGCGATCAACACGAATGGCAGCGCCGTCTCGGGATGCAGCAGGGTGACGGCGAACACCATGATGGCGTAGAGCAGGGCGACGATGTGCCAGGTCCGTGCGAACAGCCGAAGTGCCACGCGTGAGGCGGACATCTGGGCCGCGTCGGCCTTGGCGATGATCATGTCGCGGACGCCGTTACGGTTCTTGAGGATCACGCCTATTGCCCAGATCAGCGCGATGAGCATGATCAATACGCTCACGGCCTTGCCGAACGCGAGTGAGAGATTGGTATTGAGAATCGGTACCGCGACCAGCATGCCGTAGCCGACGAAACCGGCCAGCATTGCCAGGAAGCGGTTGCAGCGTCTTGCCTGAGCGGCCTCGATCGATACCAGGCGCAACCCTTCGTGGTGCGACGAGAAGAGAATGCGCAGCGCGCACTTGAACAGCTCGATCATCAGGAAGGCGTTGAGGAACAGCGAGAATCGGGTATTGAGGTTGCCGCTCTCCCCGACAAGGAAGGTCGCGACCAGATTGCCGGCCACGTAGGCGAGCACGACGACGATGACGTCGACGACGGCTGCCAGTACCACGGCGACGATGACCCGCAGCAGATGGCTGCGTCCGCCGCCATGCAAGGCCCATTGACTGAACTTCGAAAACAGCGGGCTCGCGATCCGGCGCAGAATCAGGAAGGCGGCGACGGTCGCGACGATGACCAGCGCGAGATCGATCGCCGCACTGAGGAAATCGCTCATGCTGAATGAGGGACCGCTGCTTGCCGCGGCGTCTCCGCTGGTGAAGAAGCCACCGATCATGGTGGCCAGGCTGGTGAACTGCCCGCCGATGTCACCCGCGATATCGCTGGTCATCTGCGCCATTCTGCGGGGGAAGGAGGCCGTGGCGGGGGAGCTCTCGCCACTGTCGCTCGCCGCCGTCGATCCCTGGCCGCTCTGGGAGGTCTCGCTGGCGCCATCGCCGGATTCCTGGGCGCCGCTCTGCTGGGTATCGCCGGATTCCTGCTGCGCGGCCAACTCCCGCAACTGGTCGATCAGCGCCTGACGCGACTGCGAGTCTTCGAGCAAGTCCGCCATGGTGGAATAAGCCGGACCACCCTGAGCATTCTGCCCTTCGGAGCCACTTTCCTGAGCCAGTGCCGGCGCGGCGAATATCAAAAGTAGTAGCAATAGCCAGCGACTGAGCCAGCGATCGGGGCGAAGGACTGTCAAGCTCCAACCTCCTTGTCTTATGGATGGATCGATCGGGCAGTGTTGCACCCACCCGACCGTCGGTAGGGTAACACTTTATCGTTTGGTACAAACTGACGCGTCCATCGGGACCACGGCGATCCTATGAGGCTAGCCGATCTGATCGAGCTTTCCAGGGCTTCGGCAGTGAGGTTCGACCCGGATCCCGTTGTCTCTGCCGGCGAACGCCTGCCTGGTGGATGCTGGAGGAGGGCCGGCGGTGAGGGCGTCATTCCTGAGGATCCATGACAAAGTTCATGCTCGGCGGGCGATGTCGGGCCAGTTGGAGGCTGCGATATAGTCGGGATGAACCAGCGGGCCCGGGCAGCGTGATTTCGCGATTCGCCGGCAGCGTCGTTTCCGGAACTCCCCGTTGCACGCCACTATGGAGCTGTCATGCATTCATTCTCTTTTGCCGAACGTCTCGAGCGCACTCCCGAGCTGGTGGCCGAAGCGACGACGCGGCTGGATCGCCAGGATTTTGACGGCGCCATCTCGTTGCTGGAGCCCGCGTTTCGAGCCGGAATCGATAGCCTGGAACTTGCTCGGGCGTTGATGCAGGCCTACGAGGGCGCGGGTGAAACCGCCAAGCAGGAAGCCTTGATGGCTGTCGTGCTGCAGAAATCCCCCCAGCCGCCACTCAAGCTGAGTATCGCTTATGCCGAGGCGGCGATGACCCGTGGTGACTGGTCCGCCGCGGCCGAGAGGTGGCAATCGATACTCGATCACCAGGCGGCCTTTCCTCCGCAGGTCTATCTGCGTCAGGCGCGGGCCATGCTCGCGGCGAAGCAGTTCGCGGCGGCGCTTCGCACGGTGGACCTGGCGCTGGAAGAACGCCCCAACGACCCCGTGTTGATGGATCTCAAGAGCGTCATCGCCAGTCAGAAGGCAAGAAAGTACCAGGTGATGGTCCAGCCACTGCCGGCAGCGCACGCGCTGCATTGGGAGGCCATCGACGGCCAACGCCAGATTGCGACACTCGAAGCCTTCCGGCTATCGGATCCGGGGGCGGGTCGATGGGCAACCCGACCGGCAGCCCGGACTGGTCGCCACCTACCCCGATGGCGTTTCGTCCCTGGTCTTGCGGGAGCCGCATGAGGGGAGGAGTGCCGGCGCCTGGGAATTCGAGCACTCACTGGATATCTCCGCGGGAGTGACCCTGGGCGTTCGTCGCGAGAATGGCGAGTTGCAGCAGTGCGTGAGCTTGTCGATCGCACCGGTGATGGAGGTCGTCGAGGGACGGGAGGGGTGGCTGTTCCTCGCCAACGACGCCAACGCGAGTATCGACCAGTTCACGGGCAAGAAGCGCCTGAGCGATGAGGAGATGTCACAGTGGCAGCGCTTCGCTGCCGAACTCGGGCCGCTCCAGCGGCAGCGCTCCCTGCTGTTCCTGATCGCCAACTCCAAGGAGAAGGTCAGGCCGGAACATTATCCCTACGAAGGAGCCGAACTCACCATCACCGAACAGGTGTCGACGCTGCTGGAGCAGGGCGGGGTGGATTACTGCAACCCCATTGCCGCGATGCGGGCGATACCGGATAGCTACTATCCCACGGACACCCACTGGAGCGGTCGCGGTGCCTATCTCGCCTTTGCCGCCTGCATGCGCCACTTCGGGTTCGACGATGACTTCGAGTCGCAATATGCCTTCGAGCAGCGGGAGGTGGTGGGCGACCTGGGGTCGAAGCGGGAGCCCCCGGCCAAATCCCCGTCCACCGTTGCCGTCTTCCGGGGAAAGAGCGGCGTATTCTGCCGTTTTTCCAATTGTCTGCCGGGAACCGGCAATATCACGATTTTCGAGAACCCCCGGCCGCTTTACGCTCGAACCCTGGTCGTCTTCGGAGGATCGTCGGCGGGCGCGGGCGGGTTCGCGACGCTGTTTGCCAACGTCTTCCGGCGGGTCGTCGTGGTCAATCTACCCGGCAGCTACGTACATGAGATCGTCGATCGCGAAGCCGCGGACCATGTGATCCTGCAGACCAACGAGCGTTACCTGGCAACACCCGGACGGATCGTGAAGACGCTGGCCGAGGCCGAGCTCGATCGGGTGACGCGTGCGATGCCGGCG
>NZ_CEXLVS010000311.1:0-4052 GCF_982684285.1 Salinicola sp.
GGCTCGGCGCCGCCCGCCAACCTGCGGATCATGCAGGAGGACTTCACGATCGACGGTAGCCCCGCCGGTCAGCCGAAGTCTCACCAGACCGACGCGCCAGCAGCGATCGAGGGCGAAAGCCAGTCGAAGACGACCCCGAACCAGCAGGCGCAGGACCGGACGCATCGCAAGCCCACCGATGACGACGTCGACGGTGACGAGACCGACGATCCTCGCTGAGTTGGTCCAGTCCGTTTCCAGGCCGCCTGCGGGCGGCCTTTTTTATAGTCGTTCGTCCCCCGTGTCCCCCGAGGCGGCGGCGCCCAGCATCGCCGCGCCGCGCACGCCGCTCGAGCTCCCGAAACGAGAGTGGAGGACGCCCGGCGTCTCGACACCGGGGAACAAGTGCGCCGCTATCGCCGCCGGTAAAGCCGCCAACAATCCATCCAGGGTCGAGAGACCTCCGCCCACCACGATCACCTGCGGCGACAGCAGCTTGACCACGTTGGCCAGGGCACCGCCCAGCAGGTCTAGATGACACGCCCGCGCGCGCTGCGCCGCTGGTTCGCCCGCCCTCCAGGCCGCGTGCCACTCCTCGGCGGTGGACGACGCGCCCCCGAAGTGACGATGCAGTCTCACCAGGCCAGGCCCGGCGATGTAGGTTTCCAGGCACCCCGACAGGCCACAGCCGCAGGTCGGGCACGGCAGCCCGTAGTCTCTCGCCGCGGCGGCGGGCAGCGGCAGGTGCCCCCACTCTCCGGCAAACCGGCCCCCACCCCTGAGAAGCCGACCGTCGACGATCGCGCCACCGCCCGCCCCGGTCCCCAGGATCGCACCGAAGGCGTGACGCGCCCCCTCTGCCGCGCCACCGGGGCCGGCTTCCGACACCACGAAACAGCGGCTGTCGTTCTCGATCACGAAGGCGCGATCGAGAACCGCCTCAAGCGCCGTCTCGAGCACCAGCGGACGCAGGCCCGGCAGATTCGCCGTGATCAGATGGCCACGCTCATCGAGCACGCCCGGAAACCCGAGCCCCAGCGTGCCGCGCCCGTCACAGCGGCGGTCCGCCTCCCGCACCAGCGCGGTCAGCATCGACAGGAAGGCCTCGCCGTCGTCCGACGGCGTCGGCTCGCGCCAGCGATCGAGACAGACCCAATCCCGGTCGTAGATCGCGATCTCGGTCTTGGTGCCGCCGACATCGATACCATAGTGCATGGGGCATTGTTCCTCGTGACGACTTCATTTCGATCGGTAGCCTGCCTCGAGACGTCGCCGAGGGCGATTTCCCGGTGGCCACAAAAAAGGCGCCCGCAGGCGCCGAGGAGAGCAATCGGTCGAAGGCCGAGATCAGCGCGTCATGTCGCTGGGCTGCGGCAGCGCGGGTAGCGACTTGTCCAGCAGCGTCACGCTCTGACGATAATAGAGTTGGCTCTTGCTGTGGTCGCCGAGATTGGCGTAGAGCCTCGCCAGCTCGGCGCAAACGACGCCACTCGGACGCTGGCGCTGGCTCGCTTCGAAGTACTCCTGCGCCTTGCCCCAGTAGGCATTGCGCAGCGACAGGCGACCCAGGGTCAGCAACAGATCGGGATCGTTGGGCCGCTCCTGCAGCCACTTCTCGGCGTACACCAGCTGGCGCGCCGCATCGACATTGAGCAGACCGTAGCGCAACACCAGACGGGTGTCCCAGTGCTCCTTGAGCGAATTGCGCAGCAGGCGTTCGGCGTCGCCCTCTTCGCCCCCCTTGATCAACGCTTCGGCGTAAAGCCCGACCAGCTCGACATCGCCGCGCAGATTGTCCGGCATGTCGGCCCACAACGAGCGCACGCGCGGCAGGTTGTCCTCCTGTTGCGCAGCCTGCACCAGCAGCTCGCGATAGACCCGCTGGTCGAGCGCCCGACGCTCGTCTTCGGTAATCAGGCGGTGCTTGTCGAGACGCGGCAGCAGACGCCGCATGCCGTCCCAGTCGTTGACGCTGAGATAGGCCTGCTTGAGCAGCTTGAGTACCTGCGGGTGTTCCGGCAGTTGCTGTTCCAGGCGCGTCAACGTCGCCAACGCTTCCTCGAACTGCTGACGATCCAGCATCAACTGCGCCTGCACCAGACCGACCGCGGTATCCGCACCCTCGGTGCTGTGATGCGCCCGCTTGAGCAGCACGTCCGCCTGCTCGTAGCGCCCCTGGTAGTGCGCTGCCAGCGCCGCGGAGAGATA
Organism: Salinicola sp.; assembly: GCF_982684285.1. Classification (NCBI taxonomy): domain Bacteria; kingdom Pseudomonadati; phylum Pseudomonadota; class Gammaproteobacteria; order Oceanospirillales; family Halomonadaceae; genus Salinicola; species Salinicola sp. The sequence goes on from NZ_CEXLVS010000311.1 coordinate 2,188, forward strand.
GTTGACCAGCGGCGTGCCGGAGTCGTCGGCCGCCTTGGTGAGTGACTTCTCGGCACGCTTCCAGCGACCTTCCGCCAGCGCCACCAGCCCGCGGACGGTGCGCCTCATCGCGGTACGGTGGCGGGTGCGGCTGTTCCATACCTTGAGCCGGCTCACGGGACGACGCAGCCGCGTCAGAGCCCGCAGCAGGAAATGCAGCACCAGAAAGGCCGCCAGCAACAGGACGCAGCCGAACCAGAACGAGGTCTGGACGGAGGTGTCGCCGACACGAATGAACCAGTAGCCCGGCAGCGACTGCATCAACTGCCCGAACAGCGCGCCGACCGCCAGACCGAAGACGATCAGCAGGATCAGCTTCCTCATGCGCCCTCTCCCTGTGCCGACCCCTGGTTCGCGCTACCGCCTCGCGAACCGCTGCCCTGCGAACCTTGCTGGTCCCCGTTGCCGAAGCGTTGCTCGATGAAGCGCTTGAGCAGCTGCGAGGATTCGCTGATGTCCGGCAGGTCCGGGCGCACATCGTTGTCACGCAGGCTTTTCAGCTTGTCGATCGACTTGGCCACACCGTCGTTGTCGGTGGCGTAATAGCCCTCGACCAGTTCCGTTGCCTTGCCGAGGCTGGCCTGATAGAGCTCGGGCTCGGACTTCAGCAGTGCCAGTTGCGCCTGCTCCAGCAGCAGCCGCACGTTCTGGCGCAGATAGGACTCCTGTTGCGGCGTGATCAAGGCCTCCAGCGGCTGGTCGTGTCGTCGTACGGTCACCAGATCCTTGAGTTCGCGACCCAGCGTCGCCAGCTGCTGGCGCCATCCGCCGCTCGGCTGGGCATCGCCCTTGCCGGCGGCGATCTCTTCGATATCCTGCTTGAGCGGCAGTCGGGCCAGCTGCTCCTGCTGCGCCATCAGCGCCAGATAGATGCCGGTGCGATCGATGACCGGCACCGAATCGAGCGACGCCAGTTCGGACTGGATGGCGCGACGAATCGGTACCAGCGCCGGGTTGTCCGCCTCCCGAAGCCGGTCATCTGCCGCCTTCAACAGCGCCTTGGCACCCTTGACGTCGCGCTCGAGCTGAAGCCGCTGATTGGCCAGACGCAGAAGATACTCGGCCTCGGCATGCAACCATTCGCGCGGGTCGGCCTGCTGCTGCTGGGCCAGCTCCTTGAGCACCTTGTCCAGCGTGTTGTCGAGGTTCTGGCGATACTGGTCGAATTCGCCCCGCATCATCTTCAGGTTCTGCTGGCGACTCTGGTCGAGCTCGCCGACTTTCGATTCGAGTTGATCGAGCGTGGTGCTGTTGGTGCCGATCTGGCTCAACTGCGCTTGCTGCGCCTGCAGTTTCTGCCATCCCCGATAGCCGACGAACGCCACCACGATCGCCAGCAAAATCACCAGTATCAGGGCCAGCAGGCCCAACTTGCCGCCAGTGCCGCGCTTGCCGCCACCCGAGGTCGCGCCACTCCCCGCCGGTGGCTGGCCGCCACCCGGGGGCGTTTTGCCGGTCCGGCCGGGATTGCCGTTCGAGGGTTTGGACTTGCCTGCCGATGGCGACTTGCTGCCGCCATTCGTCTTGCCGGCCTCGTCGGTCGAACTGCTGGAAGCGCTCGACGCGTCGCTCACGGTTCCCGGCTTGCCGGTCGCACCGTCGGCGGAGACTGGCTGAGCGACGTCGGGCTTGATCGGATCGGTCGAGCCGGCCTTGTCTGGCGAACCGGCGGATGAGGGCTTCCGGTCACCGCCCGTGTTCGATGCCTCGGACGACGTCGCCTTCGAATCCTGCCCGGCCGACCCGGCCTGGCCGTCAGGTGTCTGCTCGCCATCGGAAGCCGGTGCCGACTGCGGTTGCTGATCTTTGCTCTGCTTGCTCATCTA
>NZ_CEXLVS010000312.1:0-4044 GCF_982684285.1 Salinicola sp.
CGTCGGCGCGCTGGCCGCCGCGCTCAAGTCCGGCGGCTATGGTGGGCGGATACTGGCCTGCGACCCCAACCTCGAGGAGATCGACACCGGCCTCGAGATGGGCGTGATCGACGACGGGGGCAGCGATCTCGCGGCGCTGGTCGCCCAGAGTGGCCTCGTCGTGGTAGCGGTGCCGGTCCTGGCCATGGGTCGGGTTTTCGAGCAACTGGCCCCGGTCCTCGGCGATCGCGTGCTGACCGATGTCGGGAGTACCAAGCGCCGCGTTTGCGAGGCGGCGAGGGAAGCCTTCGGTCGTCTGCCGGTCAATTTCGTTCCGGGCCATCCCATTGCCGGTTCCGAGAAAAGCGGCGTGGCCGCGGCCAACCCGGCGCTCTACCGTCATCACAAGGTCATCCTGACGCCGGAGGCTGACACCACGCCGGCAGCCATCGCCACGGTACGGGCGCTCTGGCAACGCTGCGGGGCGGAAGTGCTCGAGATGCCGGTGGACCGGCACGATCAGGTGCTGGCGCGGACCAGCCATCTGCCGCACCTGCTGGCGTTCTCGCTGGTCGACACGCTGGCCCGCCAGGACGAGCGGCTGGAGATATTCCGCTACGCCGCCGGCGGGTTTCGGGATTTCACCCGGATCGCCGGTAGCGATCCGGTGATGTGGCGCGATATCTTCACCGCCAACCGCGATGCGCTGCTGGGTGCGCTGGATGATTTCGAGACCGGCCTGGCGCGATTGCGGGCGGCCGTCGAGCAGGGCGACAGCGACGCCATGCTGGGCACGTTCGATCGCGCCAGTCACGCCAGGCACTATTTTGAAACGCTGTTGAATCAGACGAGTTATCAGACCATGGAAGCACGACAGGTTCAGTACCGGGTGTCGCCCGGCGGTTCGGTCAACGGCCGGATTCGCGTTCCCGGCGACAAGTCCATCTCTCACCGCTCGATCATGCTCGGCGCACTGGCCAATGGCGTCACCGAGGTCAAGGGCTTCCTCGAGGGGGAGGATAGCCTGGCGACGCTACAGGCGTTCCGCGACATGGGTGTCGCCATCGAGGGGCCGCACCAGGGGCGGGTGACGATCCATGGCGTGGGCCTGCACGGGCTGAAAAAGCCAGCCGGTCCGATCTACGTGGGGAACTCCGGCACTGCCATGCGGCTCTTTGCCGGCCTGCTGGCGGGACAGGCCTTCGACACCGAGTTGACCGGCGACGCCTCGCTGACCAAGCGTCCCATGGCACGGGTTGCCGACCCGCTGCGGCTTATGGGGGCGAGGATCGACACCGCGGAAGGTGGGCGACCGCCGCTGCGGATCCACGGTGGCCAGTCGCTGAAAGGCATCCACTACGACATGCCGATGGCCAGCGCCCAGGTCAAGTCCTGCCTGTTGCTGGCGGGGCTCTACGCCGAGGGCGAGACCCGCGTGCGCGAGCCGGCCCCCACCCGGGACCATACCGAGCGCATGCTCAACGGCTTCGGCTACAAGGTCGATCGCGCTGGCGACCTGGCGACATTGCAGGGTGGCGGGGCGTTGACCAGTGCGCCGATCGACGTGCCGTCCGATATCTCCTCCGCCACTTTCTTCCTGGTGGCGGCAGCGATCACGCCGGGTTCCGATCTGGTGCTCGAGCACGTCGGCGTCAACCCGACCCGCATCGGCGTGATCAACATTCTCAAGCTGATGGGCGCCGATCTGCGTCTGGACAATCCGCGCGAAGTCGGCGGCGAGCCGGTGGCCGATCTGCACATTCGTTATGCACCGCTCAAGGGTATCGACATTCCCGTCGATCAGGTGCCGCTGGCGATCGACGAGTTTCCGGCACTGTTCGTTGCCGCGGCCAACGCCGAGGGCACGACCCGTCTGCGCGGGGCCGAGGAGCTGCGGGTCAAGGAGTCCGATCGCATCCAGGCGATGGCCGATGGCCTCGAGATTCTGGGCGTCGAGACCACCGTCTACGATGACGGTATCGATGTGGTCGGTAGTGTCAGCGAGGGCCCGAATTATCAGGGCGGGCAGGTGGACAGTCTCGGTGACCACCGCATCGCCATGGCCTTCACCGTCGCCGCCTTGCGGGCCGGCGGACCGATAGCGATCGACGACTGCGCCAACGTGGCGACGTCGTTCCCCGGTTTCGTCGCGCTGGCCAACAAGGTGGGACTCGAGCTGACGGAGGTATCGGCATGACGACAGTGGCGCCGGTTCTGACCATCGACGGCCCGGGCGGGGCCGGGAAAGGGACGATCAGCCGCATGATCGCCGAGCACATGGGCTGGCACCTGCTGGACTCCGGTGCCCTCTATCGCCTGACGGCGCTGTCGGCGATGCGCAATGGCGTGGCGGTCGACGATGCCGAGGCGCTCTCCGTGCAGGCCCAGGAGCTCGACGTGGTGTTCGCCGTCGAGGATGGGGCAATGCAGATCCTGCTGGAAGGCGACGACGTGACCACGGCGATTCGCAGTGAAAGCGTCGGCAACGCGGCGTCCCAGGTAGCGGCGCTGCCGCCGGTCCGCGCCGCGCTGCTCCAGCGTCAGCGCGATTTCTGCAAGACGCCGGGGCTGGTCGCCGATGGACGTGACATGGGGACCGTGGTCTTCCCCGATGCACCGCTCAAGATCTATCTCACCGCCTCCGCCGAGGAGCGGGCGCGTCGACGCCTGCTGCAATTGCAGCAGGCGGGCGAAGATGCTAGACTCTCGACCCTTTTGGAAGAAATCCAAGCGCGCGACGCGCGCGATATGCAGCGCTCGGTGGCCCCGCTCAAGCCCGCTGAAGATGCGGTCGAGCTGGACACCACGCAACTGGATATACCGGAAGTCGTGGAGCGTATCGAAACGCTGCTCGCCGAAAGAAAGCTCGCCTGAGACCCACCGGTTTCAGGTCGGCTCTCCGGCAGAAGCCGACGACGCACTTCCGCTCCCGGGGCCCCTGGCAAGATGTCATGACGTGCAACGACCCGACTGAAAAGTCGCTGCAGGTCGAACCAGCGCCAACATCCCCAGGGATATGTCGATAAGGCCCGTGCTCGCTGGTGGTACGGAGGAAGACGGTACAACCGTCATCAACGTTGATCACGTAGGAATCACATGAGCGAAAGCTTTGCTGAGTTGTTTGAACAGTCTCTCCAGGACATCAACATGGAACCCGGTGCCATCGTCATGGCGACCGTGGTTGACATCGAAGGCGACTGGATCACCGTCAACGCCGGTCTGAAGTCCGAGGGGCAGATCCCCGCGGCGCAGTTCCGTGACGACAATGGCGAAATGACCATTGCTGTCGGTGACGAAGTCAAGGTGGCGCTGGAAGCCGTCGAAGACGGTTTCGGCGAGACCCGCCTGTCACGCGAGAAGGCCAAGCGCGCCGAAGCGTGGAAGGAACTGGAAGCGGCCTTCGAGAAGGACGAGATCGTCAAGGGCGTGATCAACGGCAAGGTCAAGGGCGGCTTTACCGTCGACGTCTCCTCCATCCGCGCCTTCCTGCCGGGCTCGCTGGTCGATGTGCGTCCGGTACGCGATACCGCGCACCTGGAGCACAAAGAGCTGGACTTCAAGGTCATCAAGCTCGACCCGAAACGCAACAACGTCGTCGTTTCCCGCCGTGCCGTTCTCGAAGCCGAGAACAGCGCCGAGCGCGAGGCGCTGCTGGCGACCCTGCAGGAAGGCCAGCAGATCAACGGTATCGTCAAGAACCTCACCGACTACGGCGCGTTCGTCGACCTCGGTGGCGTCGACGGCCTGCTGCACATCACCGACATGGCCTGGAAGCGAATCAAGCATCCGAGCGAGATCGTGGCTGTCGGCGACGAGATCAACGTCAAGGTCCTCAAGTTCGATCGCGAGCGCAACCGCGTATCTCTGGGCCTGAAGCAGCTGGGCGAAGATCCGTGGGTCAACATCGTCGACCGTTATCCGGAAGGCATGAAGGTCAACGCCCGCGTCACCAATCTGACCGACTACGGCTGCTTTGCCGAGCTGGAAGAGGGTGTCGAAGGTCTGGTTCACGTCTCTGAAATGGACTGGACCAACAAGAACATCCATCCGTCCAAGGTGGTTCAG
>NZ_CEXLVS010000313.1:0-4037 GCF_982684285.1 Salinicola sp.
CAGAGCTCAGGGAGCGCCTCGGGACCGGTGAATACCATCTGGAGTGGGAAAGACACCCTTCGCCCGATATCGCGGGCGTCAAGTTGGCGCTGATCGAGCGGGACCCCAAGTTCAAGGCGCTCCGGGACCAGCGCGTCCTTTGCGCATGCAACGAAGCCATGAGTCAGGACGGAGCCGCCATTTCACCGGGGGACGAGATCGCTTTCTTTCCGCCGGTCACCGGCGGTTGAGCGTACAGAGTCCACCATGAAAATTGCGATTAGCGTACAGAAGGCGACCTTCGACACGGAAGCGGAGCAGCGTCGTTTGACAGCGGGGCGTCTGGATGTCGGTGCCGTCGTCAGTTTCACGGGCCGGGTAAGAGATGCCAACGAGAGGCCGGATGTCACGGCTCTGACGCTGGAACACTTTCCCGGCATGACGGAAAAGTCGCTCCATGAAATCGCGCTCGAAGCCGGTGAGCGTTGGACGCTGCAGGCCGTCACCATCATTCATCGCGTTGGCCGTCTCGAGCCCGGAGATGCCATCGTGCTGGTCATGACGGCCAGCCCGCATCGCCGTGCCGCATTCGAGGCGTGCGATTTCATCATGGATTACCTGAAAACGCGGGCTCCTTTCTGGAAAAAAGAGCATACCGACAGCGGCTCTTACTGGGTGTCCGAGCGGCCGAGCGATCGCGAGGCCGCCAAACGCTGGGAGCTTTCATGACCGATTTGATCGACAAGTTTTCACGCCACGTCCGTTATGTACGGATCTCGGTAACGGATCGGTGCGATTTTCGCTGTGTCTACTGCATGAGCGAAGAGATGACGTTCCTGCCCCGGGACCAGGTCCTGTCGCTGGAGGAGCTCTACCAGGTCGCGCGCGCCTTTACCGAGCTCGGCGTGGAGAAGATCCGGTTGACCGGTGGCGAGCCGCTGGTGCGAAAAGGTATCGGTGATCTGGTGACCAATATCGGCACCTTGCCGGGGTTGAAGGATTTCGCCATGACGACCAATGGCGCCGGACTGCGTCGTCATGCCCAGGCTCTTTACAGCGGCGGTATGACCCGCCTCAATATTAGTCTGGATTCCCTCGACCCCGAGAGGTTCAAGCGGTTGACGCGAACCGGGGATCTGGAGCGGGTGATCGATGGGATTCACGCGGCCCAGGACGCTGGCTTCGAGCGAATCAAGCTGAATGCGGTCATACTTCGCGGCCGCAACGACGATGAAGTGCTCGATCTGGTAGAGTTCGCCCGCGACGAGAAGCTGGATATCAGCTTTATCGAGGAGATGCCGCTGGGCGACGTGTCTGACCACTCCCGGGGAGAAACCTTCTATTCGAGCGATGAGGTCCAGACACGAATCGAGTCCCGTTACCCCCTCATGCCGTCACCCGAGAGCACATTGGGTCCCTCGCGATATTTCCGCATGCCCGATAGTGATTGTCGGGTCGGCTTCATCTCGCCCCATAGCCATAACTTCTGCAGTACCTGCAATCGGGTTCGTGTCACGGTTGAAGGCCGGCTGCTACTGTGTCTGGGGAACGAGCATTCCGTGGATCTACGCGAAACCCTGCGGCGCTATCCCGGTCAACTGGAGCCGCTCAAGGAGCAGATTATAGCGGCCATGGATTTGAAGCCGGAACGTCATCACTTTTCGACGGATGGCGATGTACAAGTCGTTCGCTTCATGAATATGACGGGCGGTTAAAACCCATTCTCGTCAAACCTCGAGCCACTTGTGGGAGTAAAGGCACGCGAATAAGGCGTGCCTTTTTGATTTAATTTCTTGCCAAGAAGGGTGGTAAGAATATACTTTCATCAAAACAACCGGTGTAATGCCGTATTGGAATCCAGCAAGGAGAGGACGATGTCCACCGAGTCATTGGAACGCATCGCTCGCAATAAGAATGTGGCTCGCGCCGCCGCCCGTCAGTTGAGCATGGAACAACTGCACAAACTGTCGGAAGTCATCGGGGAAGTGATCGAGCAAAAGCAGCAGGAAGATCACGAGCGCCAGAAAGAGGAAGCCGACAAGCAGAAGAAGTTGGCCGAGATTCGAGAGGCGATGAACAACGCTGGATTGTCGATGGATGATTTGGTCGGCGAACAGCCGCGCAAGCGTCGCGGTCGGCCGCCCAAGAACGCCAGCAAGAACTGAGGATATGCCACGGGCCCGGGGTGGCATGATGTAGAGACATTCCCGAGCAGGTATTCCCGGAAAAGCGCGTCCTGCCACTCGGCAGACGCGCTTTTCTGGTTTCTGTCTCTGACAGTTGATGCCCATCGAAGCCCATCGAAGCCCATCGAAGAGAGTCATGGCCAGGGAAGAATCGATCATGCCAGGCGCGTGGACGACTCTCTCCCCGATCTCTTTTGCGCTAGGGGGCCGTGCGCACTTCGTACTCCGGCTGCGGATCGGCGGGCATCAGTTGCAGATGGATCTCCAGCGATGTGGGCAGGTGTTCGTGAAGCCACTCGCGTAGTGGCCCGAAGAGTTGCTGGCGGAGCTGGAGTAACGTCTCCGCCGTGATGGCGTCTATCCGCTCGTCCAGCCAGTCGGCTAGCGCGTCTTCATCCAGTGGAAGCGATATCTCGCTGTCCCACAACATCTGCCCGATGCGGGTCCAGCCGGTCTCGGTCGGCAAGACATTCAGCGCGATCGACAGCGACTTGGCGTGCCGGCGGGCCGACACCGGGTGCGAGCGCTCTCCGGGGCGCATCCTGGAAGCGATGAGCTGAGGCCTGAGATGGTGCGTGCTGCTGTGCGCCAGGGTCTCCGCATCCAGAGACAGCACGACACCATTCTTGACCAGTTGGGGAACGCGGATGCCCATGGCAGACGCCAAGTCACGGTGCGCTTGCTGATGGGAAGCCTCCCCATGGACCGGCAACAGCATCTTCGGTCGTAACCACCGGTAGAGTTGGCGCAGCTCTTCGCGGGCCGGGTGCCCCGAGGCGTGAAGCGCGGGATCGGTATGCTCGTCGTGGACATTGACGCCGAGACGCTTGAAACCGGCCTTGAGGCGTGCAATGGGACGTTCGTTACCCGGGATGGCGCGAGCCGAGAAGATGACATCGTCGTCAGCCAGCAGGTCGAGAGCGGGGTGCCGTCCCTGCGACATGCGAGACAGGGCCGAGCGGGGCTCTCCCTGGCTTCCGGTCGCGATGACAAGGACCTCTTCGGGATAGAGATATCCCAGGTCATGCGCCGGGACCCGGGGCGGAAAATCGTCGAGGTAGCCCAGTTGGGTGGCGATCGACACCATCCGTTCCATCGAGCGTCCCAGCAGCGCCACGCGGCGGTTGGTGCGTTCGGCGATCGCCCCCAGCGCCTTGATACGCGCGATATTGCTGGCGAAACAGCTGACCACGACGCGCCCCCGGCATGCCCGGATGACCGATTCCAGGGCCTCGGCGGCTTCCGTCTCGCTGCGGGAATGTCCTTCCACGTCGGCATTGGTCGAGTCGGCCACGACGAGGTCCACCGGCGCCAGCGCCTGGAACTGGGCGGCGGAGAAGGGCGCGCCGATGAGAGGGTGCTCATCCAGTTTCCAGTCGCCGGTATGCAGCACCTTGTAGCGCGGCGTGATAATGGAGAGAGCGCAACTTTCCGGTATCGAGTGAGTCACCGGCAGGAATGTCACCTCGAAAGGGCCGGTGGTCACTCGGTTGCCGGGCTGAATGGTCTGCAGGGCGTCGACCCTCAGGCCCTGCTCGGCGAACTTGGCCCGCAGCATCTCGATCGCCAGGGGCGTGGCGTAGACGGGGCAGTTCCAGCGAGGCCATATCCAGGCCAGGGCACCGAGATGGTCCTCATGGCCATGGGTGATGAAGACCGCGGAGGGGACCATGGCGTTCGCTGCCAAATGTTCGACATCGGGAATCTGGAGGGGCTGATCCGGCAGGTCCTGGCGAATCGTCATGCCGCAATCCACGGCGATCCAGTGACCGTCATGGCCGTAGAGCGACAGATTCATGCCGATTTCACCGCATCCTCCCAGTGGATGGAACAGCAGCGGGGGGTAAGTACGAGGGCGGATCTGTGCGCGCG
>NZ_CEXLVS010000314.1:0-3547 GCF_982684285.1 Salinicola sp.
GATGGTAGTGTGGGGTCTCCCCATGTGAGAGTAGGTCATCGTCAGGCACTTATTCCCAAACCCCAGCTTCGAAAGAAGCTGGGGTTTTTCTTTGTTGGACTGATTTCGAGTCAGCGTTAGCGTAGCGAGGTGATTGTGAATCGAGTGCCCAACGAGTGGCTGCTGTATTGCCGAGCCGGTTTCGAGCCAGATCTCGCCGCCGAGATCACGGGGCGCGCATCCGAAATCGGCGAGTTTGGGCAGGTGGTCATGGCAGAAGCCAATAGCGGTTTCATACGCTGGCAAAGCCATGACTTTCGGCCCGCAAATAGCATTCATCGCGAGCTGCCGCTGAAGTCACTGGTGTTCGCGAGACAGTCACTCGTCGCGTTCGAGCCACTTGCCCTCTCGCGTGAGGACCGAATCTCGTCAATCGCGGATCTGGTCAATGAGAGTGGCTGGAATTTCGAGTCGATCTGGCACGAGACCCCGGATACCAATGACGGCAAGAGTCTTGGGCGCCTGGCCAAGTCTCTGAGCCGGCCTCTGGAGAGTGCGCTGAAGCGAGGAGGTGGCCTGCGGCGCAAGGCCGGGGGACGTAGGCTCCATCTGTTCTGGCTGGCCGGCGATTCGATACAGGTCGGCATGAGCTTTCCGGGCAATCGCAGCGATCATCCGGGTGGGATTCTGCGCCTCCGCCATCCCGCCGATGCTCCGAGCCGTTCGACTCTCAAGCTCGAGGAAGCCTGGCATACCTTCGTGCCGAAAGAGGCCTGGGAATCGCGCCTGCACGGCGGCATGCAAGCCGTGGACCTGGGCGCAGCGCCGGGTGGCTGGACCTACCAGCTGGTGCGTCGTGGAATGTTCGTCTATGCCATCGACAACGGGCCCATGGCGCCAGGATTGATGGCGACGGGGCAGGTCGAGCACTTGCGTGAAGACGGTTTTGTCTGGGAACCGCCGTACCGGCTCGACTGGCTGGTGTGCGATATCGTCGACAAGCCGATGCGAGTGATCGATATGGTCGAACGCTGGCTGATCAAACGCTGGTGCCGCGAGGCGATTTTCAACCTGAAACTGCCGATGAAAAAAAGGTGGGAGGAAGTTCGGCGTTGCCTGATACGGCTCGAGGGTTCGTTGAAGACTGCAGGCGTGAGCGCTAGCATCGCCTGTCGCCACCTGTATCATGACCGTGAAGAGGTCACCGTCCACGTGAGACTGGATGAATGAACGACGATAGCTTGCGCGAGGCAACCATGAACGACGCTCGGCTTCATCAAGGGGAGAGACTGGATACACGGGGACTCTACTGTCCGGAGCCGATCATGCTGATGCACAACAAGGTGCGAGACATGGCAACCGGTGACATCCTGGAAGTGCTCGCCACCGATCCGGCGACGACCCGCGACATCCCCAAGTTCTGCAATTTCCTGGGGCATCGGCTCATCGAACAGAGCCAGGATGGGGAAGAATACCGCTATCGCATCCTGTTGGGATGAGATAGCGGCGAAGCGGGCCGGTTGGCCACTCTTTTCAGCTGACGGGTCAGTTCCCCGGCATGACCATCAGTGCCAGCGCCTCCAGAGTATCCGGATCTTCGTTCCGGATGCGGTTGGCAATATTGCGCTGGAAAAAATAGAGCGTGTGGTGGCGACTTCGACCGGGATAGAGGCAGTCGTCCCCCAGCAGAACGGGAAGTGACGTCGCCCGTGTGTCGTCGACCAGCATCGCATCGACGGCCCCATTGCTGTAGAGGTGCCAACCGAAGATCTGCTTGAGTTGCCAGGGCTTGCCATCCTCGTCCATGCACAGTGCGTGCGTGCCCTGGGTTTCCGGCAGTTGCTGGGTCAACGAGACGTCCTGGGTTTCTTCATAATCGAAATAGGCTGCCGCGTGCGCCAGCTCGGCAATCTTGTGCTCGGGAGCGTCGTGGAATATCTCGTGCGTCTCGGGATCGCGATAGCCCACGAAGTGGCCATATTCGGGGTCGTCCAGCTCGTGGCAAGGTGCCAACGACTCCATCCAGGGCACCAGGCCGACGACTTCGTCGTCTTCGCGCAGTCCCCATGCCAGCAGTGGCATGCCGTACAGCGTGTCGGGATCGGAGGCGAGGTAGTAGAGCATTTCCAGGCCGTCGAGTTCGGGCGATAGCCGGACCAACCGCTTCCTGGCTCTCAGCCGATGCCTCATGGTTTCCAGATCAATGATCTGCGCGGATCGAGGGGAAAGTGGGACACCCATGGCTACCCTCCTGGTCGGCAATGTCTCGGCTTGAGGCCTGATGCCAGTATTAGCACAGCCAGGAAGGGCATGTTAAGCCCCGCGGTAGACTCAATGACGATAATTTCAGCTTTTCGTCAACCGACGGCTACCGACCTGCCATAAACGCCAGGCGAGTAGCCCCGCTGCCGTCGTCAAGCCCGCATTGAGGCCGATCCAGTAACCATAGATGCCCAGTGCGTCGAACAGGTTCTCCAGGCCGCGCCCCAGCAAGTGGCCGCATCCCAGGCCGACGAACCAGTAGGAAAACAGGGTGATGCCCATGACGACCCTGGTGTCCTTGTAGCCACGCAGGGCGCCGGCCAGGTTGACCTGGAGCGAGTCCGAAATCTGAAACAGCATGGCCAGCAGAATCAGTGACATGGCCAGGGTGCGCACATCGACGTTGCTGGTGTAGAGCGACACTACCGGAGCCGCCAGAAGCCAGATCAGCGTGCTGTTGAGCAGCGCCAAGGCAAAGCCGACGCCGATACCGTTCCAGGCCACGAAGCGTGCCTCGGCCGCATTGACCGCCCCGAGTCGGTTGCTGACCCTGACGGTCAGGGCCATGCTCAACGACAGCGGCAGCATGAACAGTATCGACGTGACATTGAGGGCGATCTGGTGCGCAGCCACGGTGATCTCGCCGAGGTAGGCGACCAGAAGCGTGATCACGGTAAACAGCGTGACCTCGAAGAAGATGGCCAGGCCAATCGGGAGGCCGATATACAGAAGCTCCGCGATATCCTGCCAGCGGGGCGGGGTCGGGGAGGCCCACAGGACTACCGGGGCATAGGCACGACTGCGAGTGGTGTACCAGATCATACCCAGGCACATGGCCCACATCGATACGGCGGTCGCGATACCACATCCGAATGCACCCAGCGCGGGTAGCTGCTGCAGAAAAAGGGGGATCCCGTTGCCGAATAGCCCGACCAGTCCCGGGCCGCCGTAGATCAGCAGAAAATTGCCGGGAATATTGACCGCAAGACCGAGAAGGCTGATCCACAGCGCGGGCCGCGTATGATGCATGCCGTCGGAGAAGGCGCGTAGCGCTTGGTATATCGCCACGGCGGGAATGCCGAAAGCGGCGGCGTTCAAGTAAGCGGTCGCCAGACTGGCGACATCGGCGGGAATCTGCATCAGGTGGAAGATGGCGCTGGCGCCCAGCGTCATGGCCAGGGCGCTGAGAATTCCCAGGATCAGCGCCACCCAAAGCGCCTGGTGGACCTTGCCGCGGACCTGATCGTGACTCCCGGCGCCCATTCGATGCGCCACGATGGGAGTGAGGCCCATCAAGGTTCCGGTC
>NZ_CEXLVS010000314.1:3557-3965 GCF_982684285.1 Salinicola sp.
GTTCCGGTCATCAAGAGCATCAGCGGAACCCACAAGCTGGCACCGACGGAAACCGCCGCCAGGTCGATGGCGCTGGCCCGGCCAGACATGATGACATCCGACGCGCTCATGCCTGCCTGAGCCAATTGCGCGCCGCAGATGGGCAGGCCCAGACGCACGAGGCTTCCGGTTTCCCGGCGGCAGCGATGGAAACGGCTGACGGTCGACGACACGAGGCGCTCCTTGACCGAACGGACAGGACGGCGATTCTAGCAGGAGTCGCTGGGCAGCGCTCGGCGTCAGGTGTGAACTTACGTATACTCCGGCGCAGTTTCGGAGGCCCTGATGACACATGACATCGAAGACCTGATTGCCCTGTTCGACGGTATCTTTGCCGACAGTCATCGCACGCGACTGGTGCGCGGGGAG
>NZ_CEXLVS010000315.1:0-3957 GCF_982684285.1 Salinicola sp.
CGGCAAGGGCTCCGACCTGGGCGCCGGCTGTTCGACCATGGGTACGCTCTCGGGCGGCGGCAACGTGGTGATCAAGATCGGCGAGAACTGCCTGATCGGTGCCAATGCCGGCCTGGGCATCCCACTTGGCGACCGCTGCACCGTCGAGGCTGGCCTCTATGTCACCGCGGGCTCCAAGGTCACCGTGCTGGACGATCGGGGTGAAGCCGTGCAGACCGTGGCCGCACGCGAACTCGCCGGCCAGGACGACCTGCTGTTCATTCGTCACTCGGTGACCGGGCGCCTGGAGTGCCGCACCAACAAGAGCGCCGTCGCCCTCAATGAATCGCTGCACGCCCACAATTGATCCGACCCGACCGGCTGCCCTGGAGAACCGCATGCCCCAAGCGTCAATGACGACCGCGCCTTCCGACACGCTGGCACTGGCTCTCGAGTTGCTCAAGCGACCGTCGGTGACGCCGGACGATCACGGCTGCCAGGCGCTGATGATCGAACGTCTGGAGCGCATCGGCTTCCGGATCGAGCGGATGTCGATCGGCGGCATCGACAATTTCTGGGCCACCCGGGGCCAGCACGGCCCGATGCTCGCCTTTGCCGGCCATACCGACGTGGTGCCCAGCGGACCGGAGAGCGAGTGGCAGTATCCGCCGTTCGAGCCGCGCATCGACGAAGCGGGCTTTCTCTGCGGGCGCGGGGCCGCCGACATGAAAGGCAGCCTGGCGTCGATGGTGACGGCGGTCGAGCGCTTCGTCACCGCCCATCCGGATCACCACGGCAGAATCGCCTTTCTGATCACCGCCGACGAGGAAGGCCCTGCGGTACACGGCACCCGGGCCGTGGTGGAGCGACTGCGCGAGCGTAACGAGCCGCTGGACTACTGCATCGTCGGCGAGCCCTCCTCCACCAGCCACCTGGGCGACGTGATCAAGAACGGCCGCCGCGGTTCGCTGGGCGGCGTGCTGCGGGTGCGCGGCATCCAGGGCCACGTGGCCTATCCTCATCTGGCCCGCAATCCGATTCATCAGGCGCTCGCCGTCCTGTCCGAACTGGTCGACGAGCCCTGGGACGCCGGCAACGACTTCTTTCCGGCGACCAGCTTCCAGATCTCCAACCTGCATGCGGGAACCGGCGCCACCAATGTCGTTCCCGGCGAGCTGGAAGTGACGTTCAACTTCCGCTACTCCAGCGAAGTCACGCAGATGCAGCTGCGCGAGCGGGTCGAGCGGAAGCTGGCCGCCCACGGGCTCGATCACCAGCTCGACTGGACGCTCAATGGCTAACCCTTCCTGACCGCGGAGGGGGAGCTTCTCGAGGCGGCACGGCGCGCCTGCGAGACGATCACCGGCCACCGGCCCGCGCTTTCCACCTCCGGCGGCACGTCGGACGGACGCTTCATTGCTACACTGGGCACCCAGGTGATCGAGCTGGGCCCCGTCAACGCCACCATCCACCAGGTCAACGAACGCATCCGTGCCGACGACCTCGATACCCTGAGCCGCATCTACGAGACGATACTCGAGCGGCTGTTCGCCAGAGGAACCCATGGAGCGTTTTCCTGATATCGAAATCTACCTGGCCGTTGCCGACGTCGACGCCATCACGCAATGGCTGCGGCAGGCTCTGGACGACGACGCTCTGACGCTGAACCGGGCCGGCAAGGGAATCTGGCGCGGCAGGACCGCAGGCGCCGAGCGCGGCATCGGCATCATGCTGGTCGAACGGGCCGCCGATGGTTACGCCAGCCTGTGGTTCGACTGCGACGCCACTCCCTGGCCCAGGGATGCCGACTGCGCGCGTGATGCCGCTCGCGAGCTGGGTTGCGAGGCCCGCTGCTCGCTGGGTGGCTGGCAGCCCGGCGACGACCCCGATCGTTTCTGGCAGGTAACGCCGGACGGTCGCGAGAGCACCATAGAGTGGCCCGACTCGGGCCGCTGATCACGCCGTCGCCGCCATCACGCGGCCCATCCGACAGGGAGTCACTCACATGGCGGAATCCAAGCCAGTCATCTACGCCGCCATGGGCGGCAATCTGCTCATCGCGATCACCAAGTTCGTCGCGGCCGCCATCACCGGCAGTTCCGCCATGCTCTCCGAAGGCATTCACTCGGTGGTGGACACCGGCAATCAGATTCTGTTGCTGCTGGGCATGAAGCGGGCCAAGCGGCCTCCGAGCCCCCAGTTCCCCTTCGGCCACGGCAAGGAGGTCTACTTCTGGAGCTTCGTGGTGGCGCTGTTGATCTTCGCGATCGGCTCCGGCGTCTCCCTCTACGAGGGCGTGATCCACATCTTGCACCCCGAGCCGATCGAGTCGCCGCTGGTCAACTACGTCGTGCTCGGGCTGGGCATCCTGTTCGAGGGCGCATCCTGGGCCTTCGCGCTCAACGAATTCCGCAAGACCAAAGGCAAATGGGGCTACGTCGAGGCAGTACACCGCGGCAAGGACCCCTCGATGTTCGTGGTGATCTTCGAGGACTCCGCCGCTCTGCTCGGTCTGATGGTGGCGCTGGCCGGTGTCGCCCTCTCCCAGTGGACGGGGATTCTGCTCTTCGACGGTATCGCTTCGGTGATCATCGGCTTGATCCTTGGCGGCACCGCGATCTGGCTGGCCAAGGAGACCAAGAGCCTGCTGATCGGGGAGAGCGCCAACCAGCACGTGGTCGAGAGCATCCGCCGGCTGGCCGGGGATGCCGACGGGGTGGAGGGCGTCAACGAAGTCCTGACCATGCACATGGGCCCCAATTTCATCCTGGTCAATCTCAGCGTTCGTTTCGCCCGCGGAGCCACGGCGGAGCGCATCGAGCGTGCCATCGCCAGGCTCGACCGGGAGATCAAGCAGGCCCACGACGGCGTCAAGCGGGTGTTCGTCGAGGCCGAAGCGCGCGCGGGAGTCGACGAAACCCCATCGTCCTCCGGCGCTTGACGAAAAACCCCCGGAGGCAGGCCTCCGGGGGTCGGTCATCGGGCAATCCAGCCGAGGCTGTCAGGTGATGACGGTGACGTCATCCGCCTGCAGGCCGCGGTCGTTCTCGATCACGTGGTAACGGACCTTCTGTCCTTCGGCGAGAGTCCGGTGGCCCTTGCCCCGGATCGCCCGAAAGTGCACGAACACGTCCTCGCCGTCGGCGCGCGTGATGAAGCCATAGCCTTTATTGACATTGAACCATTTGACTTCACCCAGCTCGCGATCGTCGTTCTCCACGTCCGCCAGCATGGCAGCCGTGACCGCGCGTGGGGTCGCTGGCGCCAGCAGAGCCATGGCCAACGTGCCCAGCCACAGAACGATGAAGACGGCGATCACCGTCGCGCCATACATCGCCGAGACACCTTCCACGTTCAAGAACCAGGTCAGGTCGGTGGCCAGCATGCTGCTGATCAGCGTGATCAAAAGACCGATCAGCAATGGCGAAGGTATCGAGAGGAGTAGACTGATCAGCGTACAACGCAAAATTATCTTGCTATTCATGGATTCTCATATCTCTGGACGTCGGAACAAGGAAAACCCACCGCGCCTTCTCGGCCAGCGGAGACGGTTTTCATACCCAATATCGTTAATCGACTTTCACTAACTACGATTCCACCAGCTACCGTTTCACTCATTACTAAAGGTGCCGTGAATGAAAGATGACACACAGCGTCGGCAGTCTAGCACGGTCGAGACGCCCTCGCGTACGACCTCGGAAGCTCGCCTCGACGCGCTCGAGAGCCGCCTGACATTCCAGGAAGACTGGCTGGAAACGCTCGACCGCCTGGTGAGACAGCAGGCGACCGAGCTCGAACGACTCGGCCGCGTCAATGCGCTGATGCGCGAACGGCTCAGCGCGCAGCGTCAGGCCATCGACTAACTGGGCGGCGAGATGCCGCGCCCCGAGGATGAACTGCCGCCGCACTATTGAGCCAAGCTAAGCCGCGAGCCGCGAGCCGCGAGCCGCGAGCCGCGAGCCGCGAGCCGCGAGCCGC
>NZ_CEXLVS010000316.1:0-3954 GCF_982684285.1 Salinicola sp.
CGAAGCTCGAAGCTCGAAGCTCGAAGCTCGAAGCTCGAAGCTCGAAGCTCGAAGCCTGCGGCCAAACCAAGGAGCGAATCATGCTCAATTCTTTACTGCCGCTGTTGATCTTCGCGGCGCTGGCGGTGGGTGCGGCGGGCGCGGTGCGTCGCATCCGGCTGTGGCGCCAGGGGCGGCGCACGCCGATGCGGTGGCATCGGCTCGCGCTGATGCCCAAGCGCTATCTCAACGACCTGCACCACGTCGTGGCTCGCGACAAGGCGATCGCGCACACCCACGTGGCAACGGCCGGCGGCTTCGTCGCCGCCATGGCGCTGGCGCTGGTGGTGCATGGCTTCGGCTGGCGCAATCCGACTCTGGGCGGGCTGCTGCTGGCGGCAAGCCTCTGCATGTTCATCGGCGCGCTGGCGGTCAACCGGCGGCGCATCGACCCGCCGCCCAAGCTCTCCAAGGGGCCGTGGCAGCGTCTCTCCAAGAGCCTGATCGCCTACTCGGTGGGCATGTTCCTGGTCAGCCTGCCTATCGTCGGTCTCACCCCAGAGAATCTGGTGGGTGTGGCGCCGACCGTGCTGGGTGGCGGCGTGCTGGCGATCGTGCTCGCCGCCGTGCTGGTCTGGGGGCTGCTGGAGATGGTGGTCGGCATGGGCTGGGGCGGGCCAATGAAGCACGCCTTCGCCGGCTCCTTCCATCTGGCCTTCCACCGGCGCCCCGAGCGGTTCGATGACAACCATCCGGACGCGCCCCCGAAAAAGACACATGACGTCCATCGCGGCAGCCGCTCTACCGCGCTCTTCCCGCTCGATCTCACGGCGAAGACGCTGGGCGTCGAGAAGCCCGCCGATTTCCAATGG
This sequence comes from Salinicola sp., assembly GCF_982684285.1. Classification (NCBI taxonomy): domain Bacteria; kingdom Pseudomonadati; phylum Pseudomonadota; class Gammaproteobacteria; order Oceanospirillales; family Halomonadaceae; genus Salinicola; species Salinicola sp. The sequence goes on from NZ_CEXLVS010000316.1 coordinate 852, forward strand.
GAGCAGCTGCTGGGGTTCGACGCCTGCGTCCAGTGCGGCCGCTGCCAGAACGTCTGTCCGGCCTATGCCGCCGGCCAACCGCTCAACCCCAAGAAGCTGATCCAGGACATGGTCGTGGGCATGGCTGGCGGCAGCGATGCCGGCTACGCCGGCTCCGGCTATCCCGGCATCGAGGTCGGCAAGCACCATGGTGGCCCCTCCGATGCCATCGTGCCGCAACTGGTGGAGGCGCAGACGCTGTGGGCCTGCACCACCTGCCGCGCCTGCGTCGAGGAGTGCCCGATGATGATCGAGCACGTCGATGCCATCGTCGACATGCGCCGCTTCATCACCCTGGAGCGGGGCGAGACCCCGGAGAAGGGCGCCGCGGCGATCGACAACCTGATCGCCACCGACAATCCCGGTGGACTCGACAACGCTTCCCGCCTGGACTGGGCGGCGGACCTCGAGCTGCCGCGCATCCAGGATCGCCCCGAGGGGGTCGACGTGTTGCTGTGGCTCGGCGACGGCGCCTTCGACATGCGCAACCAACGCACCCTGCGCTCGCTGGTGAAAATCCTGCGCACCGGTGGCGTCGATTTCGCCGTGCTCGGCGAGGAGGAGCGGGACAGCGGCGACGTCGCCCGACGGCTCGGCGACGAGGCCACCTTCCAGCGCCTGGCCGAGCGCAATATCGCCACGCTCTCGCGCTATCGCTTCGCCCGCATTGTCACCGCCGACCCGCACAGCTTCCACGTGCTGGGCCGCGAATACGGCGCCTTCGGCGGCGACTACGTGGTCAAGCACCACTCCACCTTCATCGCCGAGCTGTTCGACGGCGGGCGCATCAGCGTGACGGCGCCGACCCAGGCGGAGACCGTTACCTATCACGACCCCTGCTATCTGGGCCGTTACAACGGTGAATTCGCCGCGCCGCGCCAGGTGCTTGCCGCCCTCGGGCTGGAAGTCGCCGAGATGGAGCGCTCCGGCTACCGCTCGCGCTGCTGTGGAGGCGGTGGTGGGGCGGCGCTCTCCGACGTGCCCGGCCGCGCGCGTATCCCCGACATGCGCATGGAGGACGTGCGCGAGACCGGGGCGACCACCGTGGCCGTGGCCTGCCCCCAGTGCACCGCGATGCTCGAAGGCGTGGTCGAACCGCGTCCGCGCATTCGCGATCTCGCCGAGATGGTCGCCGACGCCATGGTCGAGCCGACAGCGGCGACGAACGCCACCAGCGCGCCAAGCCAAAGCCGCGAGGAGGAACCGGCATGAGTGTCCGACGACTCGACCCCCACGCCGAGCGCGCCCGGCGTAACCGTCTGCATCCGCGCCACCACGAGTTCGCGCGGCCGGCGTGGCGTTGGACCAGTGCCGACGGCGTGACGCGCATCAATCCGCATGCCCTCGGCGCGATCGGCCCTAACGGTATCAAGCGTATCGATCGCAGCGGCGCTGCGGTGGAGGCGAGCCCCGTGGGAGGCGCGTCGACGAGCGCGGAACCGGCGCGGCGTCAGGTCGTCATCGATCAGCCGGTGGGCCATGTCGTGGTGGTGCCGGAGTTGCCGGAAGGGCGGCTCAACGATCACGACCGCGACCTGTTCGGCCTCGCCCGGCAGCTCGCCGACGGCCATGACCTGGCGGTGACGGCGGTGACCTTCCTGAGCGGTGTCTCCGGTTTCGAGGACGCCGGTGCGGACCGCGTCGTCGATCTCTCCGCCATGGTGACCGAAGGCTACGACCCGGAGACGCGCCTGGCGGCGCTTGTCGACGTCGAAGCGGCGCTTTCGCCCCGGCACTGGATCTTCGCCGATTCGCTGCCGGATGGCGGCGATCTCGGGCGGCGGCTGGCAGCGCGTCTCCTGCCCCAGGGCGCGAGTCGGGGCGCGAACGCTAGCGTGAGCGATGCCCGCCCGGCGACCCGGGTCTGGCAGCTCAGCGAGGGTCAGACGCTCTCCCGCGCGGGGGACCGCCAGGACATCCTGCGCGACGTCGCCCGGGTGCTGCTGGCGCTGCCCGAGTGCGCCGAGCCGGTCAGCGAGACGCGTCACGAGGCGCGGGTCATCGATCTGGCGACCATGGGTGGGGAACTCTCTTCGGCGGCAAACGAAGCGCCGGCGTCCGGGGTCATCGACCGTGGCCGGGTCGCCGTCGACCCCCAGGAGATCCCGCTGGCCCAGGCGCCGTTCATTCTCTCCGCCGGCCGCGGCATCGGCGATTGGGAAGGCTACCACCACGCCGCGCGGGTGCTGGGGGCCAGCGAAGGTGCCTCGCGGGTGGCGGTGGATGACGGCTACATGCCGCGTTCGCGCCAGGTCGGCGCCACCGGCACCTTCGTCACTGCCAGCTGCTATGTCGCCGTTGGCATCTCCGGGGCCGTGCAGCATCTGCAGGGCATCGCCAAGTGCCAGCGGGTGATCGCGATCAACAACGACCCGAGCTGCGACATGGTCAAGCGCGCCGACCTGGCGCTGATCGCCGACGGCGACGCGGTGCTGGCGGCGGTCTGCGAGCGCCTCGGCCAGCCGCGAGACCAGACCGGTTCGGACGGCTCTTGGACGGATGAGGAGTCTCGACATGCCGCAGCCTGAACCCCAAGCCGCAGCGGGAACGCTCCATGACGTGAAGACGGCGGTGCTGGTGTCGAGCGGCCGCCACCCGGTCTCCGGGCGCGCCGGGCGCGCCCGCGAGGATGCCCGCGCCGTCGAGATGGGCCTGTCGCTGGTCGGCGCCGATCTGTCGCTGGTGCATGCCGGCGACCCGGAGCAGGCCTCGCTGCGGGAGTCTCTCGAGGGATACCTGGGGATGTATCACGGCCTCGACGGCGGACGTCCTGGTGATGAACGCGGCGGACAGTTGTCGCTCCTGCCGCTGCGTGCCGGCGAGGATGCGGTACCGCTGCTGGTGGCGTGGCTCGAGCGCAGTGGCGTGAAACTGGCCTTGACCGGCCAGCGCGCCGAGTGCGGCGAGGGCTCGGGCATGGTGGGGTATCTACTCGCCGAGCGGCTGGGCTGGGCGATCGCCACCGGCGTTGCCGCCATCGAACGCTGCGACGCGGAGAGCGTGACGGTGCTGCAGGCGCTGCCCCAAGGCCAGCGTCGGCGACTCGAAATCCGCCTGCCGTGTC